>NZ_KV815468.1:23200-23505 GCF_001814225.1 Neisseria sp. HMSC070F02
GTAGCACTGCGAAATGAGAATGGGAGCTACAACTATGGGAGCACAGCCAACCGCTTCATACCCATTGTAGCACTGCGAAATGAGAATGGGAGCTACAACTCTCGGCGGCGTGCTAGGCGGCGTGCTAGGCGGCGTGTGGGCATTGTAGCACTGCGAAATGAGAATGGGAGCTACAACTCGTTGGACAAATAAGCCTTGCCGGTTACGATTGTAGCACTGCGAAATGAGAATGGGAGCTACAACGCGCATGGGGTTTTCATGGTATTGATTTGTATTGTAGCACTGCGAAATGAGAATGGGAGCTA
>NZ_KV815468.1:23605-23964 GCF_001814225.1 Neisseria sp. HMSC070F02
GTAGCACTGCGAAATGAGAATGGGAGCTACAACGGGTTTATGAGCGACACGAAACGCAAATTAATTGTAGCACTGCGAAATGAGAATGGGAGCTACAACTTTTGAGGTGGTTTTATGGGTGGTAAATCGATTGTAGCACTGCGAAATGAGAATGGGAGCTACAACTGTGCATCTCGTTTCTTACCAGTCTTCCAGATTGTAGCACTGCGAAATGAGAATGGGAGCTACAACTCGTTGGACAAATAAGCCTTGCCGGTTACGATTGTAGCACTGCGAAATGAGAATGGGAGCTACAACTCACGCGCTCAACGTTATTATAATCTGACCATTGTAGCACTGCGAAATGAGAATGGGAGCTA
>NZ_KV815468.1:24064-24635 GCF_001814225.1 Neisseria sp. HMSC070F02
GCACTGCGAAATGAGAATGGGAGCTACAACAGTGTGAACTATGTTAGATGCGTTGAGTTTATTGTAGCACTGCGAAATGAGAATGGGAGCTACAACTTGAGTTTTCATATTTTAGAACCGCCGTCCATTGTAGCACTGCGAAATGAGAATGGGCGCTACAACCAGCCGTTGCGATAAGCGAACGTGCGTTAAAGTCATTGAGACACAGTGCAATTATGGCAAGAAAGGCGACAGATATTGTGTCACAGATTTGAAATAAGAAAAAACCGCCCACTCACAGAGTAGGCGGAAAACTTGCGTTTTTTTGATTGTGGTCGGGTTAGCTACTGCATTGACTTAACAGCAAAGCAACCGCTAAAATGAACTTGTGGTTCACTTCAACGGACAGCAGCAACTTTTTCCCACGCATAAGGAATTTAAGCATTTTAGCTTCTCCTAGTGAAGTTAATCACACAGGCGAGAGCCGAACAAAAATCCCCGTTGCAGCGGGGATTTTTGCTGTTCCCTGTTTGATGATTAAACTAAAATCTTGCAAAATGAGACCTTTGCAAAATTCCCCAAAATCCCCTAA
>NZ_KV815469.1:0-236 GCF_001814225.1 Neisseria sp. HMSC070F02
GCAGACGGCAGGATGCGGCGGCTGTTTACCTTGAGGCAATACTTCGGCATTTTGCACCGATTGCTGAAAAACCGTTGAAAAACGCCGCTTTATCCAACAGACAAAAAACAGGATAAATTATGCAAAACCACGTTATCAGCTTAGCTTCCGCCGCAGAACGCAGGGCGCACATTGCCGCAACCTTCGGCGCGCGCGGCATCCCGTTTCAGTTTTTCGACGCACTGATGCCGTCTGAA
>NZ_KV815470.1:0-510 GCF_001814225.1 Neisseria sp. HMSC070F02
CATGGCTAAGGAAAAATTCGAACGTAGCAAACCGCACGTAAACGTTGGCACCATCGGTCACGTTGACCATGGTAAAACCACCCTGACTGCCGCTTTGACTACTATTTTGGCTAAAAAATTCGGTGGTGCTGCAAAAGCTTACGACCAAATCGACAACGCACCCGAAGAAAAAGCACGCGGTATTACCATTAACACCTCACACGTGGAATACGAAACCGAAACCCGCCACTACGCACACGTAGACTGCCCGGGGCACGCCGACTACGTTAAAAACATGATTACCGGCGCCGCACAAATGGACGGTGCAATCCTGGTATGTTCCGCTGCTGACGGCCCTATGCCGCAAACCCGCGAACACATCCTGCTGGCCCGTCAAGTAGGCGTACCTTACATCATCGTGTTCATGAACAAATGCGACATGGTCGACGATGCCGAGCTGTTGGAACTGGTTGAAATGGAAATCCGCGACCTGCTGTCCAGCTACGACTTCCCCGGCGACGACTGCCCGAT
>NZ_KV815471.1:0-8525 GCF_001814225.1 Neisseria sp. HMSC070F02
TCCCGCCTGCGCGGGAATGACGGGTTTCGAGATTACAGTGTATCGAGAAGGATGGGAAACGGTGGGAGTTGTGTAAAAAATGCCGTCTGAAGCCTTTCAGACGGCATTTGCGGCGACGGGGCGTTTAATACGGCAGGGCATTGCAGGTGCGTATGCGGATGGCGCGGACGGGGACGGTTTCCGTCCGTACCTGCCGCTACCCCAAAGACACCATTTCAATCTGCTCCATCGTCCTGCCCAGAAAACGCTCGCCGATGGTTCTGAATTTCAAAGGAATATCGCTGACGTAAAAACGGTAGTCGGGATTGTTGTTGTCGGTATTGAGCAATCCTTCCTGAGCAAGGACGCGTGCGGTTTCTTCGGCAGTCGTAATTGCAGAATCAACCAACGCGACATTGTGCGCCTCCCTGCCGATTAAGGGCTTGAGCAAGGGAAAGTGCGTGCAGCCCAACACCAGCGTATCGATGCCGTCTGCAAGCAATGGTTTGAGGTATTCGCATACGGTCAGGCGGGTAACTTCATGTTCCAACCAACCTTCCTCCACCAAAGGGACGAGCAGCGGTGCAGCCTGCGTGCGGACGAGCGTATCAGGGTTGTTCCTATGGATGGCGCGCGCATAAGCATTGCTGTTAACTGTAGTATTGGTGGCGATAATGCCGATTTTATTGTTGCGCGTCGTTGCCAGCGCGGCTTTCGCGCCGGCGGAAATCACGTCCAACACAGGCATATTGCCCGTCTTTTGACGGATTTTCTGCCCCGCCACCGCCGCAATCGTGTTGCACGCGATAACCATCGCCTTGACATCGTGTTCCAGCAGAAAATCGACAATCTGCATCGAGAAATTTTCGATGGTCGCCTTAGATTTCGTCCCGTAAGGCACGCGCGCCGTGTCGCCGAAATAAATGATGTTCTCCATCGGCAGCCGTTCCATCAGCGCTCGCACATTGGTCAAACCGCCGATTCCCGAGTCAAAAACGCCGATGGGTCGCTGCCTGCCGATATTTTCCATTCTTTTTCCAATCCGTCCTAAACATACAATCCGCGTATTGTACACGCGCCGCTTTTTCTTGACAGCCGTTGCCGTCTGAAAGCAGGATGCGGATTTGGCTGTTATAATGTACGGCAATGCCGCCGCCGGGCGCACGGTTTGCCGACCGCCTGCCCCTCCGATCCGCCACATAAAAGTTGTAAAGCCCCTATGTCTGATTTTTCCCCCGTTTCCCGATTCCTTGCCGACGAAGCCGCCACACTCGATTTGGGTGAAGCATGGTCTTCCCGTTTAAACGCACCTCTGGTCATTTACCTCGAAGGGGATTTGGGTGCGGGGAAAACCACGCTGACACGCGGCATCCTGCGCGGATTGGGTCATCAGGGCGCAGTCAAAAGCCCGACTTACGCCATCGTCGAATCTTATCCTCTGGAACGCTTCACCTTGCACCATTTCGACCTCTACCGTTTCACCACACCCGAAGAATGGGAAGATGCCGGATTGGACGAACTGTTTTCCGCAAACAGCGTCTGCCTGATCGAATGGCCGCAACAGGGCGGGGAATTTACCCCGCCTGCCGACATCACCGCAACATTGACACACGACGGCGGCGGCAGAAAATGCCTGCTGACCGCCCATACCGAACGAGGAAGCGAAAGCCTGCCGCTATGACCAAACTGACACGAAGACAAATCATCCGCCGCACCGCCGGCACACTGTTCGCCCTAAGCCCCATCGCATCCGCCGTTGCCAAAACGGTACGCGCACCACAATTCACCGCCGCACGGATATGGCCGTCGCACACCTACACCCGCCTGACGCTGGAAAGCACAACCGCGCTCAAATACCAACACTTCACGCTCGACAACCCGGGCAGGTTGGTCGTCGACATACAAAACGCGAACATCAATACCGTATTGCACGGACTGTCTCAGAAGGTTATGGCGGACGACCCCTTTATCCGCAGCATACGCGCGGGTCAGAACACGCCGACCACCGTCCGCCTCGTCATCGATTTGAAACAGCCTTCCTACGCGCAAGTTTTTTCCCTCCCCCCCGTCGGCGGCTTTAAAAACCGCCTCGTCGTCGATCTCTATCCGCAAGGGATGGATCCCGACGATCCGATGATGGCGCTGCTTAACGGCAGCCTGAACAAAACCCGTCGCGGCTCCCCTGAAGCCGACCTCGCTCAAAACACTCCCGCACAAACCGAACGCGGCAAAAACGGGCGCAGACCCGTCATTATGATCGACCCCGGACACGGCGGCGAAGACCCCGGCGCCGTCAGCCCGGGCGGTTTGCAGGAAAAACACGTCGTCCTCTCCATCGCCCGCGAAACCAAAAAACAATTGGAAGCCTTGGGTTACAACGTCTTTATGACGCGCAACGAAGACGTGTTCATCCCTTTGGGCGTGCGTGTCGCCAAAGGGCGCGCACGGCGGGCGGACGTATTTGTCTCCATCCACGCCGATGCCTTCACCAGCCCCTCCGCGCGCGGCACAGGGGTTTATATGTTGAACACCAAAGGCGCGACCAGCTCCGCCGCCAAATTCTTGGAACAGACGCAAAATAATGCCGACGCGGTCGGCGGCGTACCGACCAGCGGCAACCGCAATGTCGATACCGCCCTGATCGATATGACCCAAACCGCCACGCTGCGCGACAGCCGCAAACTCGGCAAACTGGTGCTTGAAGAATTGGGCAGGCTCAACCATCTGCACAAAGGCAGGGTGGACGAAGCCAATTTCGCCGTTTTGCGCGCGCCCGATATGCCGTCTATCCTGGTCGAGACCGCCTTCCTGTCCAATCCTGCCGAAGAGAAGCTGCTGGGCAGCGAATCCTTCCGTCGGCAGTGCGCCCAATCCATTGCCTCGGGTGTCCAACGCTACCTCAATACATCCGTATTGAAGCGGGGTTGATTGAAAAGGCGGTGTTTCAATATAGTTGTCGGATGAAGGCAGGCATAAACCTACTTCCGCCCCAAACCGCGTTTTTATGATGAAAGGTATGGATAAATTGAGATACCAACAGGATTTTTTAAATATCCGCCCCATTTTTACAGCCGGCGAACAAGAATACCTGACCGAATTGTCCGATCGGCTTCCTTTATCTGTTTTAACGGACTCCGTGCGTAATATTGAAGAAATCGGTATCGATTTTGTGTACAGTTCTGCCAAATTGGAAGGAAACACTTATAATCAATACGATACGCAGGCATTGCTTAAACTCGGGCAAACCGCAGGCGGGAAGTTATATTCGGATGCCGTAATGTTAATCAACCTGAGGGAAAGTTACCGGCACCTGCTGTCCGGTTTGGACAGCCCCGATCCGTTTGACTGGTTGGATTTCTTAAAAACCACCCACAGCCTGATTTCGGAAAACTTACTGGAAAAAGGCTCCGGCGGCGTAGTCCGCCGCGACAGCGTTACTATAAGCGGGACAGACTACACGCCTTTATCCAACCCGCAAAGTTTGGATACGGAATTAAAATGGTTGCTTCAAGAAGCCCCAAAAATAGGAAATCCCTTCGACCGCGCCGTTTATCTCCATAATAATTTGGCGTATCTTCAATATTTTAAAGATTGCAATAAACGTACTGCCAGAAACTGTATGACCTTGTCGCTGATGCGCTCCGGTTTTTTTCCTTGCGTATTCGCCCCCGACAGTTATCCCGCCTATGCCGAGGCTGTCGTAGCCTATTACGAAACCGGCGATTACGGTTTATTCAAGAAATATTTTATTTCGGCATACGAAAATACCGTAAATAAGTACGGTCCCCAGCCTGATATGGATATTTTCCGCAACTTCTCCCTTTAATTCCAAGGGGTTGTTATCCGTATCTTCCGCACGCGGCAAATGCGGCGGCAAAATGGACACGCCCCTCCCTTACCTTCGGTTATAGTGAATTAACAAAAACCAGTACGGCGTTGCCTCGCCTTAGCTCAAAGAGAACGATTCTCTAAGGTGCTGAAGCACCAAGTGAGTCGGTTCCGTACCATCTGTACTGTCTGCGGCTTCGTCGCCTTGTCCTGATTTAAATTTAATCCACTATAATATCGGCCGGATATTAAAAAAAGCCGTCTGAACATTTTTCAGACGGCATTTTTGTACACTTTCCTCAACGGTTCGATCCCTGCACCATATCAATCAGGAACAGGCGGCAATCGAGGTTGCCGTTATAAAGCGGAATTTTGCGTTTTGGCGACAGGCGCATGAATTTGGGCATTTCCCGATCTCCGGTAAACATTGCCGCCAACCAGCCTGCGTAATATTTCTTCAACCACGTCCCCAACTGCGGATAAAGCGCCTGCAAGGCGCGGACTTCCTCAAGGCGCACGCCGTAGGGCGGATTGGACACCATAATGCCGTTTTCGCCGTTCGGACGGACGGATTGCGCGTCGGCAACGCTGAAGGAAACGATGTCGTCCACCCCGGCACTGCGTGCGTTGGCCAATGCCGTCTGAATGATGCGGCGGTCGCTGTCGCTGCCCGAAATCGGTGCAAAAGCCGGTTTAACCTGCGCTTCGGCACGGCGGCGCAAATCCGACCACAGCGTTTTATCGAAATTTTGCAGTTTTTCAAAACCGAAACGGCGCATCATACCCGGCGCGCGGCGGGCGGCAATCCAAGCGGCTTCGATAGCAATCGTGCCGCTGCCGCAAAACGGGTCTTGAAACGGCTGCGTGCCGTCGTAGCCTGCCGAGAGCAGCAATCCGGCGGCAAGGTTTTCGCGCAGCGGGGCTTCGCCGGTATCGAGACGGTAGCCGCGTTTGAACAGGGCTTCGCCCGAAGTGTCGATGAAGATTTCGACATTGCGTTCGTCCAAAAAGGCGTGGATGCGAACATCGGGCGCGGCTTTGTCCACGCTCGGACGTGCGTCGTAAATGTCGCGGAAAGCGTCGCAGACGGCATCTTTGACGGTCAAACCAACAAATTGGATGCTCTTAACGTTGGCACGCTTTGCCTCGACTTTGACTTTGAACGTCTGCTGTAAAGTAAACCAATTAAACCAGTTGATATTTTTGGCGAGTTTGTAGATGTCGCGCTCATTGCGGTATGTCCCTTTGGTCAGGCGCAGCAGGATACGGCTGGCAGTACGCGAATGCAGGTTGGCGGCGTAAACCTGTTCCAATCCGCCCCGGCAGGAAACGCCGCCGTCAAACACTTGTACATCGGTACAGCCGAGGCTTTCGAGTTCTTGAGATAAAACGGTCTCCAAGCCGCGCGGGCAGGTGGCGAAAAGTGTATATAAAGTATTCATAACGTGTCCTTTCCGGACGGATGTTCCGGCAATGGCGGATTGAAAGGTTTATTCGGCGGTAAATGCCGTCTGAAATGTCCGACTGCCGATTGTAATGTCCGCCGTAAAATCGCGCCTGCCTTCGACACAGATGGGCAGGCGGATGCGTACTGCCTGCCAAGTCCCCGACGGTTGCCGCTCGAACATATAGCGGTTGAAACCCATATCCATATTTTTCATACTGAAGCTGATGCTGACCTGCTCCGTGCCGGCGGGCGCGTGTTCGATATAAATATCAAACGGTTTTTTGGTTGAAACGGCGGCGGCGCGGACGCGGCTTCCGTCCGGCAGCGTGCAACCCTCGGTCAAATCGCATTGCGCCGCCACAGCTTGCGGCTGCTGCGCCTGCCACCATTGCAACAAAACGAGCTTGACGGCGGCAAAGGCAATCAGCAGCAGTGCGGCAAGCAGTAATTTACGGTTTTTATTCATGATTCTTCCCTATTGTTTCATCCCTTACCACCCACGTGCGCCCCCAATCCGAGCCATAGTTTTCCATAACGTGCAACCGTCTGTCCGTTTGCTGCAAGTACGAGCGGCACAGATACGCCCTGCCGCAGGGCTTCTGCCGCCTCTTGTGCCTGAACATCATCGCACACGCGCCAGACGACCACATCCGCGCCCTTTTCCTGCGCCTGCCGCCATTGTTCGCGGGTCTGCACCATCATCCACACGCTGTCGGCGTGTTCGGGTCTGTCCTGCCATTGCGCCGCCTCCATCAAAACGTTCGCACCGCTTTCCTCTGCCGAACCCAAAGGCAGGACGCGGTACGCGCCCATACTGTTCTCCCCGTGCAAACCCGTTTTCAGGCTGCCGTACAAACGGCGCGGGACGGACAGCGAACGCAAAAGCGCGCCGTTGGCAGGCAGCATGGGGGCAACGGTAAAATCACCCGCCTTCTGCCACGACCATGCCTGTCCTTCGCGCGATTGCGGTTCGCCCGTCCATTGGCCGGGGTTTACCCATAGGAATTTCAGGCAGACGCGGGCGTGTTCGTAGGAATGGATTTTGGTCAGCCAAGGCGTGGCGGCAAGGATGCGGATGCCGAGTTCTTCTTCAAACTCGCGTTGCAAGGCTTGGAAGTCGGTTTCGCCCGCTTCGACCTTGCCGCCGGCAAATTCCCAATATCCGGCATAGGGTTTGCCTTCGGGGCGCGAGCTGAGCAGGTAGTTGCCGTCTGAATCGAGCAGGATGCCGGCAACGACGCGGATAAGGGGTCGGGTGTCTTGAATCATGGCGGGTACGCGGTTGGTCGGTCGGAGTGCAAATGAGGGACGAGCAATGCCGTCAACGGGTTTGCCGCATTTCAGACGGCATTATTTTTCGGCAATGACAAACGCCAATACGGTGTCTTCTTCGTCGCTCATGCTGAGGCTGACGCGGCTGATGCCTTGTTCCTCCAGCCATTTGGACAGGGCGGGGCCGTAGAAAAATTCGGGCTTGCCCAATGCGTCATGCCCGATGCCGATGTTGCGGAAGGAAACCGCGCCGCGTATGCCCGTACCGACGGCTTTGGCGAAGGCTTCTTTGGCGGCAAAGCGTTTGGCGAGGTAGTTGACGGGTTTGCCCGCTTGCGGAAATTCAAGCAGCTCTTCTGGAGTGAGGATGCGCCCGGCAAACGCCTGTCCGAATTTTTTGTTTAAGCGGATGATGCGCTTGAGGGAAACAATGTCTGTGCCGATGCCGTAAATCATATTTGCGCTCCTTCGCCCTTGGTTGCGGGTAGTGATGAATGTGATGATGAATGCCGTCAATTTCTTGGGGCGTTAAAATGGCGTGAATATCCACTTTTGGGGTTTTGTCGGTAACAATTTTCACTGTAACCTTTTGCATTTGAAATTCTAAAACATCGTGCCAATTATTTAATAAGGAGTTAAGGCATTTAATAATGAATTAAAGTTTGATTAAACCCGAATGCCCGATTTTCAGAGCCAATACCAATAAAACAATAAAAATTAACATTTTAAAAAAATTTGGGCTAATCTTAGTCCTTAACCGAATTCCAACATACAATCCAATAACAGACAATACGGACAGTAAAAATATTAAACCGTATTCACTCTTATTTAATAACCAATACTGGTCTCTTAGCATATATATTTGAACAATTTTCGCCAAAAGATAGCATAGATTGCTTGATTTTACGATACGATTTTTATTTTCTGTTTCGCTAAGCAAAAATATTAACAATATGGGAGACATGGCATTGGTTGAACCGCCGATGATGCCTGCCAAAAACCCAAAAAGAATCATATTCTTATTATTGGCAACTACTTGAATATTTTTTGCTTTTGCACATACATTTAAAATACCATTAACAGAATAATACAATGTAATGATTGCCATCAGTAAAAGCAGCCACGACACTGGAAGTATCAAAAGCAACTTCACCCCCAAAATGCTGCCAACGACGCTGCCGATAGCAAGCAATTTATAGGTTTTTAAATAATAAACAATCTCTTGCCAAAAACCTTTTTTGTTATTGCTGCATAGAACCAACAAGCTCATTAACAGGCTTGGTAATGCCACCAAGGCAACAACCTTAGACAATGGCATGTTAAAAGCCAATGCGGTTGTACCGAGCATCGGAAATCCCATGCCTGTAATTCCGTGCAGTATTGCGGCAGCAACAAAAACGATAGATTGCATTATTTCTTGCATAACCGTCCTTTATACAGTAATTCTTGCTCTAATATAATGCCTGTTTTTATCCGTATAATCAGTTCCGGCATGCAAGCCATTGACATTGTCAATAATAATCAAACCATCATCTTGTGCAGAAAATTCTTGAATATCACTCGCATTTTTTATAATCTTTACAAGATAATCAAGTGCAAGTACCATTTCCTTTGATACTTTATTTCTATTTTCTTCAATACCTTTATAGATACAATCACTTCTAAATCTAATCATTTGAGTATTGACCGATAAGATATTACCCCATCTCACACCTTGTTTTTTATCAAATGATGCTGGTGCTTTAAATGGATATAAATTGCCCGTTAATGTTTTTAAGTGTTTTTTACCGGTTTCTGTTTTAGATAACTGATTGACAATATCTGATGAACTTAAAAATAGGGAATTACCTCCATCATTGGCTGATTTTACTACATACATAACCAAATAACTTTCCGGGTTTTCACTAAAAGATGAATCACTATGAAGTGGACATTCTCCAACATCTTCCGAGAAAGTTATATCATTATTTATAGTGGATTAACAAAAACCAGTACGGCG
>NZ_KV815471.1:8625-13187 GCF_001814225.1 Neisseria sp. HMSC070F02
GCCTTGTCCTGATTTTTGTTAATCCACTATATTACATAATCATCGCCTCAATATTTAATATCCCAAAATATAGATTTAAAACCATCGCCTTTGTGGTTTGTCAGCATTCCTAATTGAGATAGAAAGTCAAATAATTTCTTGTTTCTCCGGCTGCCATCAAGATGGTTTAGATTAAGACCTCGAACAATACAATACCCAATACTCTGTACTGTATTGTGAATTTCTTCTATCAAACTATTATTGTTTGCAGATAAAATATACTTTTGATTCATATAGTGAATTAAATTTAAACCAGTACGGCGTTGGCTTGCCTTGCCGTACTATTTGTACTGTCTGCGGCTTCGCCGCCTTGTCCTGATTTAAATTTAATCCACTATAACATATCCCTGTCGTGAAATGCTGTCTGAAAGGGTTTGCCTGCCCTTACGGCAGCAGCCTTGCCCTGAACATCGCCTCCTTCATTTGGCGCACGGCTTCGGGCAGTCCGAGGAAGAGGGCTTGGGCAATCAGCGAATGCCCGATGTTCAGTTCGCGGATGGCGAGGATTTGGGCGATGGGGGTAACGTTGTGTATGGTCAGTCCGTGTCCGGCGTTGACGACCAAGCCCAAATCGCCGGCAAAATGCGCGCCGTTTTGCAGACGCTCGAATTGCTTGAGTTGTTCGGCGTGGCTGCGCGCGTCGGCATACGCGCCTGTGTGCAGCTCGACAACGGGCGCGCCGACATCATAGGCGGCTTGGATTTGCCTGTCGTCGGCATCGATAAACAAAGACACGCGTATGCCCGCGTCGGTCAGGATTTTGGTGAATTCGGCGATTTTTTCCTGTTGCGCCAATACGTCCAAACCGCCTTCGGTCGTGATTTCCTGCCGTTTTTCCGGCACGATGCACACGTCTTCCGGCATCACTTTAAGCGCGTTTTCGAGCATTTCTTCCGTCAACGCCATTTCAAGGTTCAGGCGCGTGCGGATGGCGTTTTTGACAGCAAACACGTCCGCGTCTTTGATGTGGCGGCGGTCTTCGCGAAGGTGCATGGTAATCAGGTCCGCACCGTGCGTTTCGGCAACCAGTGCCGCCTCCACGGGGCTGGGATAAGTCGTGCCGCGCGCGTTGCGGACGGTGGCGATGTGGTCGATGTTGACACCTAAAAGCATAATCTTTCCTTTTATTTCTGCCTTCAGACGGCATTTGAAGCCGTGCCGTCCGAAGTCGGGACGGTTTCCCGGGCGGTTTCTTTGCGGTCAAACTGCCGTATCTGTTCCAACACCTGCCGCGATTTCAGCCCTTCGGGCAACAGGTGGCGGATAAAAAGCCGTGTAATTTTCAATGCCTGTTGCAGGCTTTCGGCGGTGCGGAAACTGCCTTCGCGCAAATCGATCAGGCTTTGCCCTTCGACAATTGCGCCGGCTTCGTGCGAAAGCGCGTCTGCGTCCTCGCATACGGGCATGACCGCCTCTTCGGGCATCAGCCGGTAGGTTTTGTCCGCCAAAATATCGCCGCCCGTGCCGTCGGTGTGCAAATCGGGGGCAACGCCCAAGGCATTGAGCAGCTTCCACTCGAAGCGGCGCAAATCGGCAATGTGGTTGGCTTCACGACACACCGCCTCCATCACTTTTGCCAACGCGTCGTACAGTTCGGGCATCGGATCTTCGCGCGCGGTCAGTTTCAACACCAGTTCGTTCACATACAGACCGCTGAACAACGCCCTGCCCTGCGGCTGCCGCCATCCGCCGACCCATTCGGCACGGTGAAGGGTTTTGAGTTCCTGACTGCCGTACCACGACGCGCTGACGGGCACGAAGGAAACCAGCACGCCGCGCAATTCGCTCTGCCGCTTGCGCGCGCTTCTTGCCAAAAGTGCCACACGCCCGTAACGGCGGCTGAAGGCTTCGACCCGCAGGCTGCTTTCGCGCCATGGCGAGGAAGCCAACAGGAAGACGGGTTCGTGGTTGACTCGGTGTTCGGACATCATGCCTGAAATGCCGTCTGAACGCTGCTGCCGCTACAAAACGGCGGTCGGGTACGAACCGATGACTTTGACGAACGAAGCGCGTTCGCCCAAGCGTTCCAATGCCGTCTGAATCTGCGCGTCCTGGCGGTGTCCTTCGATGTCGATGAAGAACAGGTATTCCCACAAAACGGATTTGCTCGGACGGCTCTCAAACTTGGTCATGGAAATACCCGACTCGGTCAGCGGTTGCAGCAGCGAGGCAACCGCACCGGCGCGGTTGGGCGCGGAAACGGCCAGCGAAGTCTTGTCGCTGCTGCTTGCACCGGTTTCGTGATGTCCCATCACCAAGAAGCGCGTGGTGTTGTTCGGTTCGTCTTCGATGCACTCGGCAACCATATCGAGTCCGTAGATTTCCGCCGCCGTGCGTCCGGCGATGGCGGCAACCGTACCGTCGTCCGATTCGGCAACCAGTCTTGCGGCTTCGGCATTGCTGGACACGGCAATCCGTTCGGCGTTGGGCAAGTGTCTGCCCAACCAGTCGTTGCACTGCGCCAACGCCTGCGCGTGGGAAAAGACTTTGGCAATGCCTTCGGTGCTGCCGTTGTTTTTACGCAAAAGGTTGTGGTGGATGCGCAAAACGACTTCGCCGCACGCCTGCAACGCGGTAACGGCAAGCAAATCCAACGTGCGCCCGACCGAGCCTTCGGTCGAGTTTTCCACGGGCGCGACCAGATAATCCGCCTGACGGGTTTCAACCTGCTTGAAGCAGTTGTCTATGGTCGGACACGCCATGGTGTGCGCGGCGTGTCCGAAATGCTTGATCGCCGCCTGCTGGGTAAACGTGCCCTGCGGCCCCAGATAGGCGATGGTCAGCGGGCGTTCTACGGCGAGGCACTCGCTCATCACTTCCCGAAACAGGCGTGCTACCGATTCGTCGGGCAGCGGGCCTTTGTTCAAATCCTGAATGCGGCGCAACACGGCGACTTCGCGTTCGGGACGGTACACTGCGCCCGTGCCTTTCAGTTCGCCGATGGCGTGTGCGTGTTGCGCGCGTTCGTTGAGCAGGCGCAGGATTTCCGCATCAATGGTGTCGATGGCGTTGCGGTGGGGAAGGAGGAGTTCGTCGATAGTTTGGGACATAATTTCGCCTGAACAGTAATTTATCGTGCATTCTAACATCAAATGCCGTCTGAAACGGTTTCAGACGGCATTTTCCGTTAAAGGTATTCGCTTTGCCCGTTTTCTTTCCACGCACGATGCGAGCAGAGCCACAGAAGCGCAATGCCGCAAGAGGTGGACGCGGTCATCGTTGCCGCCATCACGGTTGCCGAACCGTCGTGCAAGAAGGTCGCCGCCATACCCACCCCCGCGCCGATTAAAGATTGGAATACACCCAATACGGCGTTTGCGCTGCCGCCCTCTTCTTTGAAATAGGACATAAAACACGCCTGCGTGTTTGCACCGACCAAGCCCTGCGTACCGACGGAAAACATCACGCACGCGACCAGCAGCCAAAACGGGGGCAACCCGAAAAACAGCACGGCGGCGAGTTGGGACAGGTTGGCGGCAAACTGGACGACAATCCCCCATAGCAGGATGCTTTGCGGATGCACGCCGGTTTTGAGCCGCCACGCGGTAACGCGGTTGAAAAACATCATCGTGATGATGTTTAGTGCAAACGCCCAAGCGTATTGATGAGGCGTAACACGGTAAAGCTGCTGGTACACGAAGGAAGATTCGGTCAGAAAGGCGAACATCGAACCGAAGCTGAATGCCTGAAAAAACAGATAACCCATCGCGGCACGGGTTTTCAATACGCGTTTGAACCGCCCAGCCACCAGCCCGAACACATCCCGTCCGATTTTGCCGCCGACGGCAGGCTTGGGCAGGAAATACTGCACCAAACCGAGCAGCACCAGCGAATACGCCGCCAGAAAAACAAAAATCGCCTGCCAGCCACCCAAGCCCTGCAACAGTGCGCCGACCATGGGTGCGACCAGCGGCACAACCATCAAAATGATGCCGATAAGGGCAAACATCTGGGCGGCTTTGCGTCCGGAATAATAATCGCGCACCATTGCGCCGACGATGACCACAGTCATGCCCGCACCGAATGCCTGCACAACGCGCAGGTTGAGGAGCTGTTCGGCACTCGAAGCAAATACGATGGCGGCAACGGCAAGGCAGTAGACGGCCAGTCCGGTCAGCGCGACGGGTTTGCGCCCTTTGATGTCGGACACCGAACCGCCGACCACCTGTCCGAACGCCGTGCCGAACATAAACAAACTCAGGCTCTGTTCGATGCGGTGGACATCCGCGTTCAGCGACTGCGCCATTTCGGGAATCGCGGGCAGGTAGGCATCGATGGAAAACGGCATCAGCGTAACCAGCATCGCCATCAAAACCGCCATCAGTTTTTCGCTCATTTCAGGATAATGGGCAGAAGGCATAAATTCTCGTCCGATTCGCAAACAAACCGCCCGGCGGCGGAAAACACAATACGCGGAAACGGAAAATTTTAACACACCGGCACAAACAGGCGGCAACAAAAGCCCCGGCAAAACCGGACGAACCGGAACGATATAGTGGATTAACAAAAACCAGTACAGCGTT
>NZ_KV815471.1:13287-14476 GCF_001814225.1 Neisseria sp. HMSC070F02
GTCCTGATTTTTGTTAATCCACTATAAAATCCCGTCATTCCCGCGCAGGCGGAAATCCGGACATCCAACGCTGCAGCAATTTGTCGGAAATAACCGAAACTCAAAAAACCGGATGCCCGCCTGCGCGGGAATGACGACGCAAAGATGGTCGTTATTTCGGATAAATATCCGTCTTTTCGTTCCGGATACCCGCTTTCGCAGGAATGGAGATGGAAAGATTTCAGCCTATTCGGCAATCATCAAATACCGCTTCCCAACTTTATTTTTGATGCGACAGCCGGCCGGCAACCAAGGTGGCGGCGATGACGACAAACACGCCCAAGGCGGACACGGGCGACAGGTGTTCGCCCAAAATCAAAACCGCCAGCAGCACGCCGACGACGGGTTCGAGCGAAATCAACAGTCCCGAAACATTGGCAGGAACACGGCTCATCCCCTTGTTCCACAGCCAATAGGCGTACCAGCCGCACCCCAAACCCAAATACAGCAGCGACAATACCATCCCGACGCTCCAGTCCACGGTATAACTTTGCGCCAAAGCAAGCGAAAACGGCAGGCACATCAACGATGCGGCGGCAATGGAAACAGATGTGAATGCCGGTGCGCCGATGCGTGCAATCAGCCTTTGCGTCGGACGCATAGCGGCACAAAAGCCCGCGCCCGCCAACAACACCAGCAGGCAGCCGAACCAGCCGACTTCGCCGCCCTCTTCCGCACCGCCCGCCATCAGCAGCGCGACACCGGCAAATGCCGCCGCGCCGCATATCCAGTGGTAGGCACGCGCTTTGTCGTTGAAGAAAAAGTGTCCGACAAACACCATCAGCAGCGGCTCGAGTCCGACAATGACCGATGCGCTGGCGGCGGAAGTGTATTTCAACCCGACAAACTGAAGCAGCAGGGTCAGCACATAGTTGACGAACGACACAATCAGCAACGGCTTCCATTCCTCACGCGGAATCTTGCCGACATGACGGCGGCAGGCGGGCAGTGCAGGCAGCGCAGCAATCAGCAGGCGCACGCCGACCATCAATGCGGGATCGATGCCGCCATAGACATATTTGGCGGCAATAAACGAGCTGCTCCAGATAATCAGGGCAAGGATTTGGTAAAACATAGTGAGTGATAAAGTCAGATGGTCATACAAAAGTATAGCGGATGAACAAAAATCAGGACAAGGCGGCGAGCCGCA
>NZ_KV815472.1:0-1237 GCF_001814225.1 Neisseria sp. HMSC070F02
AAGGAAGGAAGGAAGGAAGGAAGGAAGGAAGGAAATTTCATATTTAGGTTTACTCCTTAAAAAATTAAATTTCAAAAAATGCCGTCTGAATCCAAAACGGATTTCGGACGGCATCTTAACATTGTTTAATGTTTTTAAAAAGATTTACACCACGATGTTCACCAGTCTGCCCGGTACGGCGATGATTTTCTTGGCAGGATTACCTTCTATGAATTTCACTGCGCCTTCGGAGGCGGCCGGTTTGTCGGAATCACGCATAAATTGCCAATAATTCCCCGACCTTCTTACGGCTGCTGCCTTTTGCGGCAATATTGCGCTGTACTTCAACTGTTTTCAGAATAGCAGAAGAATAAATATCCCTTGTGAATTCAGTATCATGATTTGAAATTAAAACGCCTTGGGAGTCGGACGCAATTTGTCGATTTTTTTGTAAAGTCCGCGACCAATGAATTCGATCGTATTTTGGTCGCGCAAAATTTGCAACTGTTGGCGGATTTTGTCTCTGATATGGTTGTTTTGGGGAAATTGGATGGATAGTTTTTCTTCAAATTCATACATTTGCGACAATGTGAATTCTTCGGGAAGTTGGTCGATACATTTCATAACAGCCAAAAGCCAACCTTTGCGCTCCGCATTTTGGTTGCGTAAAAACAGATTGGATTGCCATTTTTTCAGAACGGTTTCGGGTTCGATAATGCGGGAATCGTCTATTAAGAATATTTTTCCGCTTTCAGGCAAAGGGGCGAGATTGATGGAACACATAATGTGGTTCGGCCGGTTTTTAATGCCTTTATTTCTGGGAATAATCATATCCGGCGTGATGAAATGTTTGGGTACAAGCACCAATTGCCGTATGGAGTAATCCGCTTTTTTATATGCAAGAAAGAAAAAGTTTGGGTTGGTATCTGACCGGATGCGCTCCAACATGGTGCGATATGCACCGTCAGGCACACTGTTGCCTATGGTTTTTTGATTTTTACTCTTTAATTCATATTGCTCGTGGCAATTTGGGCAAAAGAGGTCTGCAACAGGTTTGTTATTGGCAAATCTCTGCATCGGCTTGCTTCCGCAACAGGGACAGTAGCCGTTTTTTTCCAGCCAAGCCTCGCTCATTACACGGATTTTATGGGTTGCTTTATTTTGTTGCTTTCCCAATTCGGTATCGAAAAATAAATTCATGTTTTGGATTTTGAGATTAAGTTTGAGTGGATTAACAAAAATCAGGACAAGGCGACGA
>NZ_KV815472.1:1337-25926 GCF_001814225.1 Neisseria sp. HMSC070F02
AACGCCGTACTGGTTTAAAGTTAATCCGCTATATTTGAGGTCTGTCATGCGGACAACCCAATCTGCCTTAAAAAGGCCGTCTGAAACCCTGTTTCCCAGTTTTCAGACGGCCTTTATCCGTATGGCTAAACCTTAAGAGCGGTTTAGACGACGATATTCACCAAGCGTCCGGGTACGACGATGATTTTCTTCGCCGGTTTGCCTTCCATGAATTTCACCGCGCCTTCGGTGGCGAGTGCGGCGGCTTCGAGGTCGGCTTTGGATGCGTCGGCGGCGACGGTGATTTTACCGCGCAGTTTGCCGTTGACTTGAACCATGACTTCGATTTCGGATTTGACCAAGGCGGCTTCGTCGACTGTCGGCCAGCCTGCTTCCCACAGTTTCGCACCGTTCAATTCGCTCCACAGGGTTTCGCAGATGTGCGGCACGATGGGCCACAGCAGGCGTACGGCGGTTTCCAATACTTCTTGGGCGACGGCGCGGCCTTGTTCGCCACCGGTGTCGGTTTTGTCGTATTGGTTGAGCAGTTCCATCACGGCGGCGATGACGGTGTTGAACTGCTGACGGCGGCCGTAGTCGTCGCTGACTTTGGCGATAGTGGAATGCAGTTTGTGGCGCAGGTCTTTGAGTTCTTTAGACAAACCGTCTTGGCTGCCTGCGAACGCGTTGACTGCTTCGCCTTGCTTCAAGTATTCGTAAACGGTACGCCACAGGCGGCGCAGGAAGCGGTGCGCGCCTTCGACGCCGCTGTCGCTCCATTCGAGGGACTGTTCGGGCGGTGCGGCGAACATCATGAACAGGCGGGCGGTGTCTGCGCCGTAGGCGTTAATCAGTTCTTGCGGATCGACGCCGTTGTTTTTGGACTTGGACATTTTTTCCGTGCCGCTGATGACGACGGGCAGTCCGTCGACTTTCAGGACGGCGGAAACAGGGCGGCCTTTGTCGTCAAAAGTCAGCTCGACATCGGCGGGGTTGATCCAATCTTTGCCGCCTTTGTCGTTTTCGCGGTAGTAGGTTTCGCAAACGACCATGCCTTGCGTCAGCAGGCGTTCAAACGGTTCGTCAACATTGACCAAACCTTCGTCGCGCATCAGTTTGGTGAAGAAACGCGCGTACAAGAGGTGCAAAATCGCGTGTTCGATGCCGCCGATGTATTGGTCGACCGCGCCCCAGTATTTCGCGGCGGCAGGATCGACCATGCCGTCTGAAAATTTTGGCGACATATAGCGGAAGAAATACCAGCTCGATTCCATGAAGGTGTCCATGGTGTCGGTTTCGCGTTTTGCCGCGCCGCCGCAGCATGGGCAGGCAGTTTCGTAAAACTCGGGCATTTTTGCCAGCGGCGAACCCATGCCGTCGGGTACGACGTTTTCAGGCAAAACGACCGGCAATTGGTCGGCAGGGACGGGTACGTCGCCGCATTGTTCGCAATGGACGATGGGAATCGGGCAGCCCCAGTAGCGTTGGCGCGAAATGCCCCAGTCGCGCAGGCGGTATTGGGTTTTCGGTTCGCCCGCGCCTTGGCTTTGCAGCTTGGCGGCGACGGCGTCGAATGCCGTCTGAAAATCCAAGCCGTTCAAGTCGCCGCTGTTGACCAATACGCCGTTTTCTTTGTCGCCGTACCATTCTTGCCATCGGTTTGCGTCGAATGCGTTGTCGCCGACGGCAATGACTTGTTTTTTAGGCAGATTGTATTTGGCGGCGAACTCGAAATCGCGTTCGTCGTGCGCCGGAACCGCCATTACCGCGCCGTCGCCGTAGCCCCACAATACATAGTTGGCAATCCACACTTCCAGCTTGTCGCCGTTGAGCGGGTTGACGACGTAGCGGCCGGTCGGCACGCCTTTTTTCTCCATCGTCGCCATATCAGCTTCGGCAACCGAACCGGCTTTGCATTCGGCAATAAATGCCTGCAATTCGGGTTTGTCGGCGGCTGCGGCGGTTGCCAGCGGATGCTCGGCGGCAACGGCAACATAAGTCGCGCCCATCAGCGTGTCGGGGCGGGTGGTGTAAACTTGCAGGAATTTCGCGTAATCGCCTTCCAAGCCTTGTTTGCTGTCGTCTGAAACGGCGAAGCGCACGGTCATACCGCGAGATTTGCCGATCCAGTTGCGCTGCATGGTTTTGACTTGTTCAGGCCAGTGTTCCAGTTTGTCCAAGTCGTTGAGCAGCTCTTCGGCGTAATCGGTGATTTTGAAGTAATACATCGGGATTTCGCGTTTTTCGATTAACGCTCCCGAACGCCAGCCGCGTCCGTCGATGACTTGCTCGTTGGCAAGGACGGTTTGGTCGACCGGGTCCCAGTTCACCGTGCCGTTTTTGCGATAGACGATGCCTTTTTCAAACAGCTTGGTAAACAGCCATTGTTCCCAGCGGTAGTATTCGGGTTTGCAGGTTGCGGTTTCGCGCGCCCAGTCAATCGCAAAACCCAGGCTTTTGAGCTGGGTTTTCATGTATTCGATGTTATCGTACGTCCAAGCGGCAGGGGCGACGTTGTTTTTCATCGCCGCGTTTTCCGCCGGCATGCCGAACGCGTCCCAACCCATAGGCTGCATGACGTTGAAGCCGTTTAAAAGTTTGAAGCGGCTCAATACATCGCCGATGGTGTAGTTGCGCACATGCCCCATGTGCAGCTTGCCGCTGGGATAGGGGAACATGGAGAGGCAATAATATTTGGGTTTGGAAGCGTCTTCGGAGACGTTGAAAATACGGGCGTCGTCCCATTTTTTCTGCGCCGCAGGCTCGATGGCGGCGGGTTGGTAATGTTCTTGCATGGTCATTCTGTTTTTCGCTTGAAAACGTTAGGAATTTAAAGGAGGAATTATAACAGGTTGCCGATGTCGGCGAATCGGCAAATTGCCGGCAGGATGCGTAAATTCGCACGCGCATCATTCCGTATGCCGTACAAATACACCGCGTTTACTGATACGCACGTTTTTTATGCTAATATTACAAACCAAAATCAAATGTTTAAAACTCTCCTGATGCGGCTCTTCCGAACAAAAGGCAGACGGGCATCGGGTAAAAGAGGATTCTGCATATGAAAATCAAACAAATCGTCAAACCGGGCTTGGCAGTATTGGCGGCGGGCGTTCTGTCTGCCTGCGCAACCAAAAGCAACGTCAAAGCCGACGGAACGACCGACAATCCGGTTTTCCCGAAACCCTATTCCGTAACGCTCGACAACAATCGCGGTACATTCCCGACCTATGACGAATTGGACTTGATGCGTCCCGGTCTGACCAAAGACGACATCTACAAAATCCTGGGTCGTCCGCATTACGACGAAGGTATGTACGGCGTGCGCGAATGGGATTATCTGTTCCACTTCCACACCCCGGGCGTAGGCATCGACCCTGAAAACACTTCCGGCGTAGAAGGCATTACCACCTGTCAATACAAAATTATTTTCGATAAAGACAAATTTGCCCGCAGCTTCTACTGGAACCCCGTCTTCCCGAAAGATGCCGCCTGTCCGCCGCCCGCACCCAAAGCCGAGCCGCAAGTCATCATCCGCGAAATCGTGCCCGCCAAACCCAAACGCATCCGCCAATAAGCCGCTATGCCGTTGCGCCTGCTTTTAGGGATATTGTGCGACCTATCGATGGTTGCCCCCGTATATGCACAGGGGCAGCCGGATGCGGTCAATGCCTATATCCAAAAGAAAAAAGTCATCGTCGATACATCCAAAGCGGAACTCTGTTTCGCTGACGACCGTCAGTGCCACCCCGTCCTCATCGGTGTTGCCACGCCCAAGGGGACGTTCGGGCTGACGCTGAACAGTACCGACAAGCCCGGATACGGCGGCGAAGTCATCGGTTTCAAGCAGGAGGGTGATTTTCTTTTCGCCCTGCACCGCGTTTGGAATCAGATACCGTCGGAAAGGCGGAACGAACGCATCGCCTCCCCGTCCGTGTCCGACAGGATTATGACCAACGGCTGCATCAACGTCAGCGATGCGGTGTACGAAAAACTGCGTCATTATTTTGTGTTGGAAGTGATTTGAAACAGACGGATACCGCACGCGCCGGTATCTGTTTTCACATTGCCCCGATGCCTGAAACAGACTGTCCGCCACGTCATGCCGTCTGAAACCGGCGCAGATGCCGCCAAGCCTTCAGACGGCATTGCCTGCCCGCTCCGACCGAACAACAACCATCTTTGGGAGAACCTTATGCCCGAACAAAACCGCATCCTCTGCCGCGAACTGAGCTTGCTGGCATTCAACCGCCGCGTGTTGGCGCAGGCGGAAGACCAAAACGTCCCCCTTTTGGAACGCCTGTGCTTCCTGTGCATCGTTTCATCCAACCTCGACGAGTTTTTCGAAGTCCGCATGGCGTGGCTCAAACGTGAAAACAAGCTGCACCCCCGGCGCAGGCTGGACAACGGCAAAATGCCGTCTGAAACCATCGCCGACGTTACCGAAGCGGCGCGCTCCCTGATACGGCACCAGTACGACCTGTTCAACAACGTCCTTCAGCCCGAGTTGGCGCGGGAAGGCATCCATTTTTACCGCCGCCGCAATTGGACAGACACACAGAAAAAATGGATTGAAGACTATTTTGACCGTGAGTTGTTGCCGATTCTGACCCCCATTGGCCTTGACCCGTCCCACCCCTTCCCGCGACCGCTGAACAAATCGCTCAACTTCGCCGTCGAACTCGACGGCACGGACGCGTTCGGCAGGCCTTCGGGGATGGCGATTGTGCAGGCACCGCGCATCCTGCCGCGCGTTGTTCCCCTGCCGTCCGAACTGTGTGGCGGCGGACACGGCTTCGTCTTCCTGTCGTCCATCCTCCACGCCCACGTCGGCAAACTCTTCCCGGGCATGAACGTCAAAGGCTGCCACCAGTTCCGCCTCACGCGCGACAGCGACTTGACCGTTGACGAAGAAGACGTACAAAACCTCCGCGCCGCCATTCAAAACGAGTTGCACGACCGCGAATACGGCGACGGCGTGCGGCTCGAAGTCGCCGACACCTGTCCCGCCTACATCCGCGACTTTCTGCTCGCGCAATTCAAACTGACCGCCGCCGAACTCTATCAGGTCAAAGGCCCGGTCAACCTCGTGCGCCTCAACGCCGTCCCCGATTTGGTTGACCGTCCTGATTTAAAATTTCCGCCCCATACACAAGGCAGGTTGAAAGCCTTGGGTAAAAACGGCTCGATATTCAAACTGATACGCCGCGCACCCATCCTGCTGCACCACCCCTACCAATCCTTCAATCCCGTTGTCGAAATGATGCGCGAAGCCGCCGCCGACCCCGCCGTGCTTGCCGTCAAAATGACGATTTACCGCACCGGCACGCGTTCCGAACTCGTCCGCGCCCTGATGAAGGCGGCACTCGCCGGCAAACAAGTAACCGTCGTCGTCGAACTGATGGCGCGTTTTGACGAAGCCAACAACGTCAACTGGGCGAAGCAGCTCGAAGAGGCGGGCGCGCACGTCGTGTACGGCGTGTTCGGCTACAAAGTCCACGCCAAGATGGCACTGGTCATCCGCCGCGAAGACGGCGTACTCAAGCGTTACGCCCACCTCGGCACGGGTAACTACCACCAAGGCACATCGCGCATCTACACCGACTTCGGCATCATTACCGCCGACGAACAAATCACCGCCGATGTGAACACATTGTTTATGGAAATCACAGGCTTGGGCAAACCCGGGCGGCTGAACAAACTCTACCAAAGCCCGTTTACCCTGCACAAAATGGTTATCGACCGCATCGCACGCGAAACCGAACACGCAAAAGCCGGCAAACCGGCGCGGATTACCGCCAAGATGAATTCGCTCATCGAACCGACCGTCATCGAAGCCCTGTATCGGGCAAGCGCGGCAGGCGTACAAATCGATTTGATTGTGCGCGGTATGTGCACCTTGCGCCCGGGTGTAAAAGGCTTGTCCGAAAACATCCGCGTCCGCTCCATCATCGGCAGGCAGCTCGAACACGCGCGCGTGTATTGCTTCCACAACAACGGCGCGGACGATACCTTTATCTCCAGCGCGGATTGGATGGGGCGCAACTTCTTCCGCCGCATCGAAACCGCCGCGCCGATTACCGCGCCCGAACTCAAAAAACGCGTCATCCGCGAAGGTTTGGAAATGGCATTGGCAGACAATACGCACGCGTGGCTGATGCAGCCCGACGGCGGCTATATCCGCGCCGCGCCCGCCGAGGGCGAATCCGAAGCCGACCTGCAAAACGATTTGTGGACACTGCTCGGAGGCTGACCCGCACCGCCCCAATCAAAAACCATGCCGTCTGAAACCTTTCCGTTTCAGACGGCATGGTTTTACAGCAATCTAAACAGGGCGGACCGGAGTCAAAAACACACCTTCGCCATTCCTGCACAAGCACTTCCCCTATACGCTCCCAACCCCAATCCGCCGCATTCCAGACGGCATTACCTTTCCGACAGCCGAACAAAACCCCGAATCCGTCTGCACGGTTCGGGGTATATCTCCAATACGGGCATCGTGTTCCGGAAAACCGTCAAATCCGCATCGGCATCACAATATATTTGAAATTCGGATTGTTCGGCACGGTAAACAGCGTCGAGCGGTTGGCATCGCCGAAGGCAAGCTGCATATCGTCGGAATGGATGTTGCGCAACACGTCCATCAGATAGCCGATATTGAAACCGACTTCGAGTTCGCCGCCCTGATAGGCGATTTCGATTTCTTCGCGCGCTTCTTCCTGCTCGTTGTTGCTGCACACAACGCTCAACAGGCCGGGTTGCAGGAACAGGCGCGCGCCACGGAATTTTTCGTTGGCAAGAATGGACACACGTTCCAGCGCGCCCAAAAGTTCGGCACGGGACAAAACGAAAATCTTGTCGTTGTCCAAAGGGATGACGCGGTTGAAATGGGGGAATTTGCCGTCGATGACCTTGCTGACGATGGTCGTGCCGTTGCATTGGAAACGCACCTGTTTGTCCAGCAGCTCGATTTGAATCGGATCGTCGGGGTTGTTCAACAGTTTGAACAGTTCCAGCACCGTTTTGCGCGGCAAAATCACTTCGGCGCGCGGCAAATCCGCATCAATCGCGCAGGCTGCATAGGCAAGGCGGTGTCCGTCGGTCGCCACAAGGCGCAACTGGCTGCCCTCAACCTGCATCAGCAGACCGTTGAGATAATAGCGGATGTCCTGCACCGCCATGCTGTACTGCACTTGCGACAGCATGGTTTTGAAACGCTCCTGCTCCAGCGAGAAAGTCGCGCTGATGTCCTCGCCGACATTCATCATCGGAAAATCGGCGGCAGGCAGGGTCTGCAGGGCAAAACGCGATTTGCCCGCTTTCAGCGTCAGACGGCTGTCGTCCCAATCCAGCGACACCAGCGCACCGGCAGGCAGTGCCCGTAAAATATCCTGAAATTTCTTGGCATTGGTGGTGATGCGGAAGTCGCCCGCGCCGCCCTCGGGACCCGCAGTGTCGATTTGGATTTCCAAATCGGTTGCCAAGAGTTTGGTCTGACCGCCTTTTCCCTCAATCAGGACGTTGGACAGGATGGGCAGGGTGTGGCGGCGTTCGACGATGCCGGTAACGGCTTGCAGCGGCTTGAGCAGGCTGTCGCGTTCGGCTTGTAAAATCAACATGTTCGCTCCTTTAAATCGGTTTGTATAGTGGATTAAATTTAAATCAGGACAAGGCGACGAAGCCGCAGACAGTACAGATAGTACGGAACCGATTCACTTGGTGCTTAGCACCTTTAGAGAATCGTTCTCTTCGAGCTAGGGCGAGGCAACGCCGTACTGGTTTAAAGTTAATCCGCTATATCTTTACCCTTCGGACGGCATGGGCAATATCATGTCGTCTGAAAACGTTTTCCATCAGTTTTGAATCAGAATCAGCAGCTTTTCATAATCCTGAGCCAATTCCGGATCTTCTTCGCGCAGTTTCGCCACTGCCCTGATGCCGTGCATAACGGTCGTATGATCGCGCCCGCCAAACGAATCGCCGATAGACGGCAGGCTCAAAGTGGTCAGTTCTTTGGTCAGGCTCATCGCCACCTGGCGCGGACGGGCAATGTTGCGCGTGCGTTTTTTGCCGAGTACGTCGCTGATTTTGATGCGGTAATATTTGGCAACGGCATCAATAATGATATCGGCGGTAATGACCTTATGCTTCTCGGCAATAATGTCCTGCAAAGCGGTACGCGCCAAATCGATGTCGATGACGGGACGGTTCATAAAGCGGCTGCTCGCTCCGACACGGTTAAACGCGCCTTCAAGCTCGCGCACGTTGGAACGGATCAGATTGGCAATGAACAGCGCGGCTTCGTCTTCAATACTGATGCCCGCCGCTTCCGCCTTTTTCTGCAAAATGGCGATGCGCATTTCCAATTCGGGCGGCTCGAGTTCCAAAGTCAGTCCCCATGAAAAACGGGATTTGAGGCGGTCGTCCATGCCTTCGATTTTGGCGGGTAAAACATCGCAAGTGAGGATCAGCTGTTTTTTCTCGTTGTGGAAATGGTTGTACAGATAGAAAAACTCTTCCATCGTACGGTCTTTTCCTTTAATAAACTGAATATCGTCGATAATCAGCAGGTCGTATTGCTTGTATTGCTGCTTGAATACGTCATAGGTATTGTTGCGAACCGCCTTCATAAAGCTGCGGATATAGTCGTCCGAATGCATATAGCGCACTTTGGCATCGGGACGGTTTTTCAACAGTTCGTTGCCGACCGCCTGCACAAGGTGGGTTTTACCCAAACCCGTACTGCCATAGAGGAAGAACGGGTTATAACTCTGTCCCGGACTTTCCGCAATCGCCTGCGCGGCGGCAGCTGCAAGGCGGTTGCCCTTACCTTCGACCAATGTGTCGAACGTATAGTCCGGCGACAGATTGGTCTGCTCGTAACGCGCCTCTTCCGCATCGCGCTGTGCATCCGTCCGTGCTTTGGCAACTGCCGCCGATTCCGGCCGGGAAGCAGACCCGGCAGCCTGACGCGGCTCGTGCGGCAGGTTTCTCATACGTTCTGCCAAAATATCCGCCGCCGTTTTCGACGCAGCGGGTTTGACAGGCTCTTCAGACGGCAGCTCGTCCAACAGAACCTCCTGCACAGGCATCTCCTCCGACCCCGCGTGCAAGGACGGCTCGGCAGGTTCGACAGCACCTTCAACCGCCGCCATCTCATAACACACGCCTTCTCCCGGTTTGAATACGAAGGCGGAACGGCCGGCAGCCAACTCTTCCCTCACCGCTTCTATTTTTCCGGCAAACTGGCTCTTGAGCATATTGCAGGCAAACTGGTTCTTGCCGTACACCACCCATACGCCACCCTCCTCACCGACGGTAAGGGGCGCAATCCATTGCGCAAACTGCCCTTGAGGCAACATATCGTGAAGACGGCGGAGGCACAGCGGCCAAAACTCTGCTAATGTCATGGATAGGCTCGAATCGGTAAAAATGAAATCGAAAACAAAGAAAATATAATATTTTCAAAAAGAAAACAAATCTGTTGAACGCACATCGGTTCAAAACGCGACTGCCCGATTATACCGACTCACGAATATTTTATCCACAACCCGTGCAAAAATTTATCCACAGAAAGGCGGCGAAAATCCGCAGGCAATCGGGCAATCTTCCTGCAAAGTTTCTATATTGATTGACAAAAGCGGCAAATTGGAGTGTAATTCACGGTTTAATTATCTACCCATTCTATTTTAGGAAACATCATGAAACGCACTTATCAACCTTCCGTTACCAAACGCAAACGCACCCACGGCTTCCTGGTGCGCTCCAAAACACGCGGCGGCCGCGCAGTATTGGCCGCACGCCGTGCCAAAGGCCGCAAACGCCTGGCGGTATAATTTTGGACTACCGCTTCGGAAGGCAGTACCGCTTGTTAAAAACGGATGATTTTTCATCCGTTTTTGCATTCAGAAACCGCCGCAGCCGCGACCTGCTGCAAGTTTCGCGTTCAAACGGCAACGGGCTGGACCATCCCCGCATCGGTCTGGTGGTCGGCAAAAAAACCGCCAAACGCGCCAACGAACGAAATTATATGAAGCGCGTCATCCGCGACTGGTTCAGATTGAACAAAAACCGGCTGCCGCCGCAGGATTTCGTCGTGCGCGTCCGCCGTAAATTCGACAGGGCTACCGCAAAACAGGCAAGGGCGGAACTGGCACAACTCATGTTCGGCAACCCCGCAACCGGATGCAGGAAACAGGCATGATCAGAACGGTACTCTGCAGGCAAGGTTCAGACGGCAACGGGTTTCCCATACAAGGAACATCCCGATGAACTTCCTATTGTCCAAACTCCTGCTGGGACTGATACGGTTCTACCAATATTGCATCAGCCCGCTGATTCCGCCGCGCTGCCGTTATACGCCGACCTGTTCGCAATACGCGGTCGAAGCGGTCAAAAAATACGGCGCATTCAAAGGCGGCCGGCTCGCCATCAAGCGCATTGCACGCTGCCACCCTTTCGGCGGACACGGACACGACCCCGTCCCCTGAACCGCCCCGCCGCCCGAACTGCACGCTTTCCTTTTATTTCCCATCGGTTTCTATATAATGCCGTCTGAAACTTCGGGCTGGCGGCACGACCGTCGGGTATGAAGCCCGCCCTTATTCCCCGTCTATCGGAACACGCAACCTGCGGCATTTCCGACCATTCAGGAAACTCTATATGGATTTTAAAAGACTCACGGCGTTTTTCGCCATCGCGCTGGTGATTATGATCGGCTGGGAAAAGATGTTCCCCACTCCGAAGCCCGTCCCCGCGCCCCAACAGGCAGCACAACAACAGGCCGTAACCGCTTCCGCCGAAGCCGCGCTCGCGCCCGCAACGCCGATTACCGTAACGACCGACACGGTTCAAGCCGTCATTGATGAAAAAAGCGGCGACCTGCGCCGGCTGACCCTGCTCAAATACAAAGCAACCGGCGACGAAAATAAACCGTTCATCCTGTTTGGCGACGGCAAAGAATACACCTACGTCGCCCAATCCGAACTTTTGGACGCGCAGGGCAACAACATTCTAAAAGGCATCGGCTTTAGCGCACCGAAAAAACAGTACAGCTTGGAAGGCGACAAAGTTGAAGTCCGCCTGAGCGCACCTGAAACACGCGGTCTGAAAATCGACAAAGTTTATACTTTCACCAAAGGCAGCTATCTGGTCAACGTCCGCTTCGACATCGCCAACGGCAGCGGTCAAACCGCCAACCTGAGCGCAGACTACCGCATCGTCCGCGACCACAGCGAACCCGAGGGTCAAGGTTACTTTACCCACTCTTACGTCGGCCCTGTTGTTTATACCCCTGAAGGCAACTTCCAAAAAGTCAGCTTTTCCGATTTGGACGACGATGCCAAATCCAGCAAATCCGAAGCCGAATACATCCGCAAAACCCCGACCGGCTGGCTCGGTATGATCGAACACCACTTCATGTCCACCTGGATCCTCCAACCCAAAGGCGGACAAAGCGTTTGCGCCGCAGGCGAATGCAGCATCGACATCAAACGCCGCAACGACAAGCTGTACAGCGCAAGCGTCAGCGTTCCCCTTGCCGCCATCCCGGCCGGCGCGAAAGCCGAAACCGCCGTCAACCTCTACGCCGGCCCGCAGACCACATCCGTCATCGCAAACATCGCCGACAACCTGCAACTGGCCAAAGACTACGGCAAAGTACACTGGTTCGCCTCCCCCCTCTTTTGGCTTTTGAACCAACTGCACAACATCATCGGCAACTGGGGCTGGGCGATTATCGTTTTAACCATCATCGTCAAAGCCGTACTGTATCCATTGACCAACGCCTCTTACCGCTCTATGGCGAAAATGCGTGCCGCCGCACCCAAACTGCAAGCCATCAAAGAGAAATACGGCGACGACCGTATGGCGCAACAACAGGCGATGATGCAGCTTTACACAGACGAGAAAATCAACCCGCTGGGCGGCTGCCTGCCTATGCTGTTGCAAATCCCCGTCTTCATCGGATTGTATTGGGCATTGTTCGCCTCCGTAGAATTGCGCCAGGCACCTTGGCTGGGTTGGATTACCGACCTCAGCCGCGCCGACCCCTACTACATCCTGCCCATCATTATGGCGGCAACGATGGTCGCCCAAACTTATCTGAACCCGCCGCCGACCGACCCGATGCAGGCGAAAATGATGAAAATCATGCCTTTGATTTTCTCCGTCATGTTCTTCTTCTTCCCTGCCGGTCTGGTATTGTACTGGGTGGTCAACAATCTCTTAACCATCGCCCAGCAATGGCACATCAACCGCAGCATCGAAAAACAACGCGCCCAAGGCGAAGTCGTTTCCTAAATGCCGCAGCATGAAAAATGCCGTCTGAAACCTGTTCAGACGGCATTTTTATTGTCCACCCCCTATCGGGACGGAAATCTTCAACCCGCATACATCACAAAAATCGTCGGGCGTTTTTTCAAATTCGGCATTTCTTTTCTTTTTCGCCACTGAGCAATCGTCTGGCTGATGATTTCCTGAGTCGGTAAGGTCAAGTCCGTAGCCACACATAAGCGCGTTTCAGGATGCAGGTTTTCCACCGCATCCGCCAACAACGCATCGTTGCGATATGGCGTTTCGATAAACAGCTGCGTTTCATTCTGCTGGCGCGAACGTTGTTCCAAAGCCTTCAAACTCTGAATCCGCTCATTTTTTTCAGACGGCAAATAACCCTTAAACGCAAAACTCTGCCCATTCGCACCCGAAGCCATCAGCGCCAGCAACAAGCTGGACGGACCGACCAAAGGCCGTACTTCAAAACCGTGTTTATGCGCCAATGCCACCAAATTCGCACCCGGATCAGCCACAGCCGGGCAACCCGCCTCACTGACAATGCCTATACTGCGCCCTTCTTGCAAAGGTTTCAGCAATTCCGGCAAAGTCTTCAAATCCGTGTGTTCATTCAATGTTTGCAGATTCAGCTCGCGGATAGGCGTAGTCACGCCCAAATGTTTCAAATGCGCGCGCGCCGTTTTTTCCGCTTCCACGACAAAATCCGTCAGCCCGACAACCGCCCGTTGTTCATGCGGCAACAGGCACGGCGTATCGGGCGTACCCAAAGGCGTAGGAATCAAATACAAAACAGGAGACACCATTCCCTCACTCATCGGTTAAAAATGCCGTCTGAACCCTTCAGACGGCATAAACGGGCAGTTACAGAACCTCCACGCCCTCATTTTTCAAAAAATCAACCAGACGGAAAACCGGCAAACCGATTAAAGCATTCGGATCGGTACTCTCAATCCTTTCGATCAACAATGCACCCAAAGCCTCGCTCTTCAACGCACACGAGCAATAAACCGCATCAGGCTCGCGCTCCAAATAGCGGAGGATGTGTAGCTCGTCCAACTTCCTCATCACGACCACCGTCTTATCGATATGCCGCTGCATCCTGCCCGTAACCGTATTTAGCAGAACGACCGCGCTGTAAAACTCAATCTCCCTGCCGCTCAAATGCATCAACATCTTGTGCGCATTAGCAAGGTTCATCGGCTTGCCCCACTGCCTGCCGTCGCACCACGCCACCTGGTCCGCACCGACAATCAACGCCTCTGGGAAACGCCCGGCCAACGACCGCGCCTTACCCTCGGCAAGGCGCAATGCCGTCTGAGGGGCAGACTCCCCCAACATCGGCGTTTCGTCAAAATCGGGGGACGCCGCCTGAAAGGCAATGCCGAGCCTTTCCATCTGTTCGCGGCGGAAAACCGAACTCGTACCCAAAATCAAAGGCAGTTCCAAACCCATCCCATCCTCCTTACCGTTGAAAACACGCCCGAAGGGGCGGTAAAATCCAGCCATGCGCCGAAACACGGATACCCGCCTTCGGCGTACCGCAACATTTTTCTTAAAAATATTGACGTTAGAACATCTAAATTATATCATATCTCGTTTATGTCAGACCCTAATTTGATTGACCCGGAAATTTTCGCCGCCGAAGGGCAGAATCTGCAAGGCAGTTTTCTGCTGGAAGAATTGGATGAACGCGTCAGTTCGCACGATTATCCCGCCGACAGGCAGACCAAAATATCGTTTACACTGACCGGCGGTCGCGATCGGCTGCAACGCCTGTTCCTCGACCTGAACGTCAAAGCCGATATGCCCCTGATTTGCCAGAGATGTATCAAACCCATGCCGTTCATGCTTGATGAAAGCAGCCGTATCGTCCTGTTTTCCAACGAAGAGTCCTTGGACGAATCCATGCTTGCCGACGAAGAACTCGAAGGCATACTGATTGAAAAAGAACTCGACGTGCGCACATTGGTAGAAGACCAAATCCTGATGTCCCTGCCCTTTTCGCCGCGACACGAAGACTGCGGCGACAATGGGACACTGGAAGAAGTCAATCGGGACAAACCCAACCCCTTTGCTGTTTTGGCAGGTTTGAAAAGCAGTTAATTAGGACACAGTTTATTTATCTAGGAGCTTGAAATGGCCGTTCAACAAAACAAAAAATCCCCTTCCAAACGCGGTATGCACCGTTCGCACGACGCGCTGACCGCGCCTGCACTGTCTGTCGACAGCACAACCGGCGAAGTACACCGCCCGCACCACATCTCCCCCAACGGTATGTACCGCGGCCGCAAAGTGGTCAAAGCCAAAGGCGAATAATCCCTATTCGACTGACTGAAAAAGCCAGAACATTGCCATGCAATTACTGGCTTTTTTTGCATTGGACGCACCATCCGTCCAAACTTTCGCCATACGTCAACACACAGGGGCAAAGCGTTCCGTATAATACCCCGTGAAAATATTCCAAAAGCCCCAACCACCAAGGAAATTCCGATGAAACAGAAAATCTGGTACACCTACGATGACATCCACCGCGTCATCAAAGCATTGGCAGAAAAAATCCGGAACGCCGACATCAAATACGATGCCATGATTGCCATCGGCGGCGGCGGCTTTATTCCGGCACGTATGCTGCGCTGTTTTCTGGAAATTCCGATTTATGCCGTAACCACCGCCTATTACGACAGCGACAACGAAGGACAGGTTACCGAAGAAGTCAAAAAAGTCCAATGGCTAGACCCCGTTCCAGAAGCCCTGCGGGGCAAAAACGTACTCGTCGTCGATGAAGTGGACGACAGCCGCGTAACCATGGAATTTTGCCTGACAGAGCTGCTCAAAGAAGACTTCGGTACGATCGGCGTCGCCGTACTGCACGAAAAAATCAAAGCCAAAGCAGGCAAAATCCCCGAAGGCATTCCCTATTTCAGCGGCATCACCGTAGAAGACTGGTGGATCAACTATCCGTGGGACGCACTCGACATCGACGAACACAACCGCCTTGCCGAGGCCGGCCGAGGCTGACCCTTTCAGACGGCATATTTTCCGAACCGATGCCGTCTGAAGCCCGCACGACCCCTGCCGCAGACCGAAAACCTACCGGAGAACCCTATGATTACACTTGCCGTAGATGCCATGGGCGGCGACCAAGGACTTGCCGTTACCGTACCCGGCGCAACCGCATTCCTCCAAGCACACCCCGATGTCCGCCTGATTATGACCGGCGACGAAACGCAACTGCGCCAAGCCCTGACCGCGGCAGGCGCACCGAAGGAACGCATCGACATCTGCCATACCACCCAAGTTGTCGGCATGGATGAATCCCCTCAGTCCGCCCTAAAGAACAAAAAAGACTCCTCCATGCGCGTCGCCATCAACCAAGTTAAAGAAGGCAAAGCCCAAGCCGCCGTATCCGCAGGCAACACAGGCGCGCTCATGGCAACCGCACGTTTCGTCCTCAAGACCATACCCGGCATCGAACGCCCCGCCATCGCCAAATTCCTCCCGTCCGACACCGACCATGTTACCCTTGCACTCGACCTCGGCGCGAACGTCGACTGCACGCCCGAACAGCTCGCCCAATTTGCCGTTATCGGCAGCGAACTCGTCCACGCACTCCATCCTCAAAAAGGACAGCCGCGCGTCGGGCTGGTCAACGTGGGCACGGAAGACATCAAAGGTACGGACACCGTCAAACAAACCTACAAACTGCTGCAAAACAGCAAACTCAACTTTATCGGCAACATCGAAAGCAACGGCATCCTGTACGGCGAAGCAGATGTCGTCGTCGCCGACGGCTTTGTCGGCAACGTCATGCTCAAAACCATCGAAGGCGCGGTCAAATTCATGAGCGGAGCCATCCGCCGCGAATTCCAAAGCAACCTGTTCAACAAACTTGCCGCCGTTGCCGCCCTGCCCGCCCTCAAAGGGCTGAAAAACAAACTCGATCCGCGCAAATTCAACGGGGCCATCCTGCTCGGGCTGCGCGGCATCGTGATTAAAAGCCACGGCGGCACAGACGAAACCGGTTTCCGCTATGCCCTCGAAGAAGCCTACCATGAAGCCAAGTCTGCCAGCCTTTCCAAAATCGAACAAGGCGTAGCCGAACAGCTCGCCGCACTCGAAGCTGCCAAAGCCGTCCAAAACGAAATCGCCGCCGACTTGTAACACGCGCGATGCCGTCCGAACGCCCCCGCCCCTTTCAGACGGGGCATCCGCCCGCACCAAACCTGCGGGCGCGGACGGCGATGCGCCTGTCCGGCACTTCCCAAATACTTCCCTGTAAAATAAGGAGTATTTGAAAAATGAAGACATTAGAAAAACGGATGAAAGCTCTAGACAAACGGATGATGAAGTTAGGAAAATCCCTTGAAGGCAGGCTTGATGCCCGTCTGATTGAATCCGCATTGGATTATATTCATTATTCGGAACGTTTTTTGGCTTTTGAAATCCTGTGTACTTATATTGAAGATTTCGATATCCGGCTGACGGAACAAGAATCCCAAGAAATTTCTTTTATTGACAAGGAATTTAGGACAGAAAGTACGTTAGATTATCCAATAAAATCAACGGGATGATAAACATGAAAACATCAACGGTTGTTTTTGGCGGATTTTTTATTACAGATAATGGAGAACGAATCCAAATCCCCGTTTTGGAAAATCCTGGCATTAAAGAAATCAATCACTTTTTTTCCATATCAAATTTTGAGAAAAAAGCCGGCGTCCTTGTTTTCAGAATCATCCCCGAGCCGGAATTTGGCAATACCGAATTAACTATCTATTTTGAAAAAGGATATTATTTGCCAATGATTCAAACAATTTTAGAAGGCGGGGATATTGAAGTCAAACACCTTAAAACGGAAAATTATAGTGGAAATACAATGGAAATTTGGGGAGATTCCTACCCTATTGAGCATATCTCTAAAAATATTTCTACAATTCAAAATATAATTTCTGAATTTATGATACAAAAACAAACACCGGCACCAATAATTTGATGGAAACCCAACAATCAAAATGCCGTCTGAAGCATGTTTGGTTTTCAGACGGCATTTCCTTCGCTTAACACAGCGTATCGGCAACCCCGCCCTGCCCGTCCACGGCAATCTGCATCTGAAAACCATCTGTATCCCAAACCACACCCCCATCCCTGTTTCCGTCATTTGCACCCTGCCCGTATTGGGCAATCATCGGTTTTTCGCTTACAATAGCCGAATCTGAACCAACTCTCTAAAAAGGCCGTTCCCATGCAGTATGCAAAAATTTCCGGCACGGGCAGCTATCTTCCCGCCAACCGCGTCAGCAATGACGACCTTGCCCAAAAGGTAGATACCTCTGACGAGTGGATTACCGCGCGCACGGGCATCAAGTTCCGCCATATTGCAGCCGAAAATGAGAAAACCAGCGATCTTGCCGCCGAAGCAGCCCGCCGCGCGCTGGATGCAGCCGGATTAGACAGCGGCGAAATCGATTTGATTATCGTGGCGACGGCAACGCCGGATATGCAGTTTCCTTCTACCGCCACCATCGTGCAGCAAAAATTGGGCATCACCAACGGCTGTCCCGCGTTTGACGTACAGGCAGTGTGCGCAGGCTTTATGTACGCGCTGACCACGGCAAACGCCTACATCAAAAGCGGCATGGCAAAAAACGCGCTGGTCATCGGCGCGGAAACCTTCAGTCGCATTGTAGACTGGAACGACCGCACAACCTGCGTATTGTTCGGCGACGGCGCGGGCGCGGTGGTTTTGAGCGCGGCGGACAAACCGGGCATCATCCACAGCAAACTCAAAGCCGACGGCAATTATCTGAAACTCTTAAACGTCCCCGGGCAAATCGCCTGCGGCAAAGTTTCCGGTTCGCCGTACATTTCGATGGACGGTCCCGGCGTGTTCAAGTTTGCCGTCAAAATGCTGTCCAAAATCGCCGATGACGTTATCGAAGAAGCCGGTTACACCGCCGCTCAAATCGACTGGATCGTGCCGCATCAGGCAAACCGCCGCATTATCGAATCGACCGCGAAACATTTGGGGCTGAGTATGGACAAAGTCGTCCTGACCGTCCAAGACCACGGCAACACGTCCGCCGCCTCGATTCCGCTGGCTTTGGATACAGGCATCCGCAGCGGACAAATCAAACGCGGTCAAAACCTGCTGCTCGAAGGCATCGGCGGTGGTTTCGCGTGGGGCGCGGTGCTGTTGCAATATTGAACCCGATGCCGTCTGAAGCAGGTTTTCAGACGGCATTTCCCATATCATGAAGCGGCAGGCTTTCTTCAAACCAATTGCGTGTGCGGCATTTCTGTCTGCCGTTTCGCTGCGCCTCCCCGTATTGGGCGCGTGTTACGCAATATTGTCCCTCTATGCGTTTGCACTTTACGGCATCGACAAACGGCGTGCCGTGCGGGGAAAACGCCGCATTCCCGAACACCGCCTGCTGCTGCCTGCCTTGTTCGGCGGTTGGGCGGGCGCATACTTGGGCAGCAGGATATTCAGGCATAAAACGGCGAAAAAGCGTTTTGTTGTGCTGTTCCGTCTGACTGTTTCAGGTAATGTCCTGGCGACCCTCATCCTGATTTATAGTGGATTAAATTTAAACCAGTACGGCGTTGCCTCGCCTTGCCGTACTATTTGTACTGTCTGCGGCTTCGTCGCCTTGTCCTGATTTAAATTTAATCCACTATATTATTTTGTCCCGCCTGAATTTTTCGTAAAACTCGGGCAGAATACCTGATTATCCAACCAAACAAAGGAATACTATGTCTTTTGCCTTCTTTTTTCCCGGACAAGGTTCCCAAAGCCTCGGTATGATGAACGGCTTTGCCGAACACGCCATCGTCAAAAACACCTTTGCCGAAGCCTCCGCCATATTGGGGCAGGACTTGTGGGCGATGATTAACGGCAGCGATGCCGAAATCATCGGACAAACCGTCAATACCCAGCCCATCATGCTCGCCGCCGGCGTTGCCGTTTACCGCGCCTATTTAGAAGCGGGCGGCAAAACGCCTGCCGCCGTTGCCGGACACAGCCTCGGCGAATACACCGCACTCGTTGCCGCCGGCGCATTGAATTTTGCCGACGCGGTCAAACTCGTGCGCCTGCGCGCCGAACTGATGCAGTCCGCCGTACCGCAAGGCGTGGGCGCAATGGCGGCGATTCTCGGCTTGGAAGATGAGCAGGTTAAAGCCATTTGCGCCGAAGCCGCCCAAGGCGAAGTGGTCGAAGCCGTCAACTTCAACTCACCCGGACAAATCGTGATTGCAGGCAACGCCGCCGCCGTCGAGCGCGCCATGACCGCCGCCAAAGAAGCCGGTGCCAAACGCGCCCTGCCGCTGCCCGTGTCCGTACCTTCCCATTGCAGCCTGATGAAACCCGCCGCCGAAAAACTTGCCGAAGCCCTGAAATCGGTTGTAATCAAACAGCCGCAAATCCGCGTTATCCACAACGCCGACGTTGCCGCCTACGATGATGCCGACAAAATCAAAGACGCGCTCGTCCGCCAGCTTTACAGCCCCGTACGCTGGACGGAAACCGTCAACGCCCTTGTTTCAGACGGCATCACCGAATCCGCCGAATGCGGCCCGGGCAAAGTTCTGGCAGGTTTGGCAAAACGCATCAACAAAGCCGCCGCGTGCAGCGCGCTGACCGATGCCGGACAGATTGCCGCCTTTATCGAAGCACACTGACTTCGTTCCGCAAAAAGCAGCCTGCCCTCTTCAGGCTGCTTTTCACGTCCGAACGGCGGCAGCCCCGTATTTACGCTATAATCCATCCCGACCAAACCACCGACAGCGGCTGCCGTTGCAGTTCCCGCCCTACCGATATGATAGAAAAACTGACTTTCGGACTGTTTAAAAAAGAAGACGCGCGCAGCTTTATGCGCCTGATGGCGTACGTCCGCCCCTACAAAATCCGCATCGTTGCCGCCCTGATTGCCATTTTCGGCGTTGCCGCCACCGAAAGCTACCTTGCCGCCTTCATCGCCCCCCTGATTAACCACGGCTTTTCCGCACCTGCCGCGCCGCCCGAGCTGTCTGCCGCCGCCGGCATCATTTCCACCCTGCAAAACTGGCGCGAACAGTTTACCTATATGGTTTGGGGGACGGAAAACAAAATCTGGACCGTCCCGCTCTTCCTCATCATCCTCGTCGTCATCCGTGGCATCTGCCGCTTTACCAGCACCTATCTGATGACTTGGGTCTCCGTGATGACCATCAGCAAAATCCGCAAAGATATGTTTGCCAAAATGCTGACCCTTTCCTCCCGCTACCATCAGGAAACGCCGTCCGGCACCGTACTGATGAATATGCTCAACCTGACCGAACAGTCGGTCAGTAACGCCAGCGACATCTTCACCGTCCTCACGCGCGACACGATGATCGTTACCGGCCTGACCATCGTCCTGCTTTACCTCAACTGGCAGCTCAGCCTCATCGTCGTCCTGATGTTCCCCCTGCTCTCCCTGCTCTCGCGCTACTACCGCGACCGTCTGAAACACGTCATTTCCGACTCGCAAAAAAGCATAGGCACGATGAACAACGTGATTGCCGAAACCCATCAGGGACACCGCGTCGTCAAGCTGTTCAACGGGCAGGCGCAGGCGGCAAACCGGTTCGACGCGATCAACCGCACCATCGTCCGCCTCAGCAAAAAAATCACGCAGGCAACGGCGGCACATTCCCCGTTCAGCGAACTAATCGCCTCGATCGCCCTCGCCGTCGTCATCTTCATCGCCCTGTGGCAAAGCCAAAACGGCTACACCACCATCGGCGAATTTATGGCATTCATCGTCGCGATGCTGCAAATGTACGCCCCCATCAAAAGCCTTGCCAACATTAGCATCCCTATGCAGACGATGTTCCTCGCCGCCGACGGCGTATGTGCATTTCTCGACACCCCGCCCGAACAGGACAAAGGCACGCTCGCACCGCAGCGTGTCGAAGGGCGCATCAGCTTCCGCAACGTCGATGTCGAATACCGTTCGGACGGCATCAAAGCCCTCGACGGCTTCAACCTCGACATCAGACAAGGCGAACGCGTCGCCCTGGTCGGACGTTCCGGCAGCGGCAAATCCACCGTCGTCAACCTGCTGCCCCGCTTTGTCGAACCGTCTGCCGGCAACATCTGCATAGACGGTATCGACATCGCCGACATCAAACTCGACTGCCTGCGCGCCCAATTCGCCCTCGTCTCCCAAGACGTATTCCTGTTTGACGACACCCTGTTTGAAAACGTCCGCTACAGCCGTCCCGACGCGGGCGAATCCGAAGTCCTATCCGCCCTCCAAGCCGCTAACCTGCAAAGCCTGATCGACGCATCACCGCTCGGACTGCACCAGCCCATCGGATCGAACGGCAGCAACTTATCCGGCGGACAGCGGCAACGCGTCGCCATTGCCCGCGCCATTTTGAAAGACGCGCCGATATTATTATTGGACGAAGCCACCAGCGCATTAGACAACGAATCCGAACGCCTCGTCCAACAAGCGCTCGAACGCCTGATGGAAAACCGCACCGGCATCATCGTCGCCCACCGCCTGACCACCATCGAAGGGGCCGACCGCATCATCGTAATGGACGACGGCAAAATCATCGAACAAGGCACACACGAACAACTGATGTCCCAAAACGGCTACTACACGATGTTACGCAATATCTCAAACAAAGATGCCGCCGTCCGGACGGCATAAACAAAATGCCGTCTGAAATGGTACAATCGCTCCGACCCCTTCAGACGGCATCATATCCGCCGACCCATCCGATTATCTTCAATCACCGTAAAACCCATTATGACCCAAGACAAAATCCTCATCCTCGACTTCGGTTCTCAAGTTACCCAGCTGATTGCCCGCCGCGTGCGCGAAGCCCACGTTTACTGCGAACTGCATTCCTTCGATATGCCTTTGGACGAAATCAAAGCCTTCAACCCCAAAGGCATCATCCTCTCCGGCGGCCCCAATTCCGTTTACGAATCCGACTATCAAGCCGATACCGGCATCTTTGATTTGGGCATTCCGGTTTTGGGCATCTGCTACGGAATGCAGTTTATGGCGCACCACTTGGGCGGCGAAGTGCAGCCCGGCAACCAGCGCGAATTCGGTTATGCGCAAGTTAAAACCATAGACAGCGGACTGACACGCGGCATTCAAGACGACGCGCCCAACACACTCGACGTATGGATGAGCCACGGCGACAAAGTGTCCAAACTGCCCGACGGTTTCGCCGTCATCGGCGACACTCCGTCCTGCCCGATTGCCATGATGGAAAACACCGAAAAACAATTCTACGGCATCCAGTTCCACCCCGAAGTTACCCACACCAAACAAGGTCGCGCCCTGTTGAACCGCTTTGTCTTGGACATCTGCGGCGCGCAACCGGGCTGGACGATGCCGAACTACATCGAAGAAGCCGTTGCCAAAATCCGCGAACAGGTCGGCAGCGACGAAGTGATTTTAGGTTTGTCCGGCGGCGTGGACTCTTCCGTAGCGGCCGCGCTGATTCACCGTGCCATCGGCGACCAACTGACCTGCGTGTTCGTCGATCACGGTTTGTTGCGCCTGAACGAAGGCAAAATGGTGATGGATATGTTCGCCCGCAACTTGGGTGTGAAAGTGATTCACGTCGATGCCGAAGGGCAGTTTATGGCGAAACTCGCCGGCGTGACCGACCCCGAGAAAAAACGCAAAATCATCGGCGCGGAATTTATCGAAGTATTTGATGCCGAAGAGAAAAAACTCACCAACGCCAAATGGCTGGCGCAAGGCACGATTTACCCTGACGTAATCGAATCCGCAGGCGCGAAAACCAAAAAAGCCCACGCCATCAAATCGCACCACAATGTCGGCGGCCTGCCTGAAAACATGAAGCTCAAGCTGCTTGAGCCTTTGCGCGACTTGTTTAAAGACGAAGTGCGCGAACTGGGCGTTGCTTTGGGTCTGCCGCGCGAAATGGTGTACCGCCATCCGTTCCCCGGCCCCGGTTTGGGCGTGCGCATCTTGGGCGAAGTGAAAAAAGAATACGCCGACTTATTGCGTCAAGCAGACGATATTTTCATCCAAGAATTACGCAACACCACCGACGAAAACGGCACATCTTGGTACGACCTGACCAGCCAGGCATTTGCCGTATTCCTGCCTGTGAAATCCGTCGGCGTAATGGGCGACGGACGCACTTACGACTACGTCGTCGCACTGCGCGCAGTCATCACCAGCGACTTCATGACCGCACACTGGGCAGAACTGCCTTACTCACTGCTCGGACGCGTGTCCAACCGCATCATCAACGAAGTCAAAGGCATCAACCGCGTGGTGTACGATGTCAGCGGCAAACCGCCTGCCACCATCGAGTGGGAATAACCAGCAAACAGGGCTGCACCGTCCGGCGCAGTCTTTCGATTATCGGAAAAAAGGAAAAAATATGAGCACACAAGATTTAAGCGGCAAAATCGCTTTGGTAACCGGCGCATCGCGCGGTATCGGTGCAGCAATTGCCGACACACTGGCGGCAGCCGGTGCCAAAGTCATCGGTACGGCGACCAGTGAGAGCGGTGCGGCGGCGATTAGCGAGCGGTTGGCGCAATGGGGCGGCGAAGGCCGCGTATTAAATTCCGCCGAACCCGAAACCGTCGAAAACCTGATTGCCGACATCGAAAAAACGTTCGGCAAACTCGATATTCTGGTCAACAACGCCGGCATCACCCGCGACAACCTCCTGATGCGCATGAAAGAAGAAGAGTGGGACGACATCATGCAGGTCAACCTCAAATCCGTGTTCCGCGCTTCTAAAGCCGTCTTGCGCGGCATGATGAAGCAGCGCGCCGGCCGTATCATCAACATCACATCCGTCGTCGGCGTGATGGGCAATGCCGGTCAAACCAACTATGCCGCGGCAAAAGCAGGCTTAATCGGTTTCTCCAAATCCATGGCGCGCGAAGTCGGCAGCCGGGGCATTACCGTCAACTGCGTCGCCCCCGGCTTTATCGATACCGATATGACCCGCGCCCTGCCGGAAGAAACCCGCCAAGCCTTTACCGCCCAAACCGCCTTGGGCAGATTCGGCGACGCGCAAGACATTGCCGATGCGGTTTTGTTCCTCGCTTCCGATCAGGCGAAATACATTACCGGCCAGACGCTGCACGTCAACGGCGGCATGCTGATGCCCTGACGGACAGCCGTGCCGACAATGCCGTCTGAAGCCCTTTCAGACGGCATTTGCATTCCCAAACAAAATGAACACACACCACACCCTGCCCTGCCCCTGCGGTTCAGGCACAAGCTGAGACCTTTGCAAAACTCCTTTCCCTCCCGACAGCCGAAACCCAAACACA
>NZ_KV815473.1:0-14121 GCF_001814225.1 Neisseria sp. HMSC070F02
TACACTAGTGTTGCACTTGAAATCCGAATCCAAGTATGTTTTATATAAAATACTTAACCCAAACAATTTATTTTTTTCAAATTTTCCTTCATTAGACATGCAATGATATAAACAGCAAAAATAAAATTTTTCCTGAAATTTAATAATAAACCCCGTTCCTGAAATAGCTACAAAACTATCTGATATATACATTATCTTTCTAATAGATTTACAACAAATTGACTCATAAATATCTTTCATCTTAATCATTTTTTACATCCTAAAATAATAAATTCTCCTTAATCCCCCGAATCCTATCCCGCAACACAGCCGCCTCTTCAAACTGCAAATCCCTAGCCGCCTGCTGCATGGCTTTTTCCAGTTTGGCGATTTCTTTAATTGCGTCTTCTTCGTTGTGGATTTCGCCGACTTTAACCTTGTTTTTGCCTTTCAGACGACCTTTGCCGCTGTCTTCTTCGTGGTACACGCCGTCGATGATGTCTTTGACTTGTTTTTTAATCTGCTGCGGCACGATGCCGTGTTCTTCGTTGAATTTAATCTGTTTTTCGCGGCGGCGTTCGGTTTCGTCGATGGCGGCTTTCATAGAGTCGGTGATTTTGTCGGCGTACAGAATCGCGACGCCGTTCACGTTGCGCGCGGCGCGGCCTATGGTTTGAATCAGGCTGCGGTGGGAGCGCAGGAAGCCTTCTTTGTCGGCGTCGAGGATGGCGACGAGGGAGACTTCGGGGATGTCCAAGCCTTCGCGCAAGAGGTTGATGCCGACGAGTACGTCAAACAATCCGAGCCGTAAATCTCTAATAATTTCAACGCGCTCTACGGTGTCGATGTCGCTGTGCAGGTAGCGCCCTTTGATGCCGAGTTCGCTGTAATAGTCGGTGAGTTGCTCCGCCATGCGTTTGGTAAGGGTGGTAACGAGTACGCGTTCGCCTTTTTGGATGCGGTCGTTGATTTCGCTCATTAAGTCATCAACTTGGGTGGCGACGGGGCGGATGATGATTTGAGGGTCGACCAGCCCTGTGGGGCGGACGACTTGTTCGACCACTTGTCCGGCGTGTTCTTCTTCGTATTTGGCGGGGGTGGCGGAAACGAAGACGGTTTGCGGCATGACTTTTTCAAATTCGTGGAATTTGAGCGGGCGGTTGTCGCGGGCGGAAGGTAGGCGGAAGCCGTAATCGACGAGGTTTTGCTTGCGCGATGCGTCGCCTTTGTACATGCCGCCGATTTGTGTGACGGTAACGTGGCTTTCGTCGATGAACATGATGGCGTTGTCGGGCAGGTAGTCCATCAGCGTGGGCGGCGGTTCGCCTTCTTTTTTGCCGGAGAAGTGACGGGAGTAGTTTTCGATACCTTTGCAGAAGCCCATTTCGTAGAGCATTTCGAGGTCGAAACGGGTGCGCTGTTCGATGCGTTGTTGCTCGACGGGACGGTTTTCTTTGGTAAAGAAATCAATGCGTTCGCGCAATTCTTCTTTGATGGACTCGCAGGCGCGCAATACGGTGTCGCGCGGGGTAACGTAGTGGCTGGACGGGAAGACGGTGTAGCGGCCGACGCGTTGGTGCAGGCTGCCTGAAAGCGGGTCGAACATATCGAGGCGGTCGATTTCGTCGTCAAACAGGCTGATACGCAAGGCGTTTTCGGAGCTTTCGGCGGGGTACACGTCAATCACGTCGCCGCGCACGCGGAAGCTGCCGCGTTTGAAATCCAAATCGCCGCGTTCGTACTGCATGGAAACGAGCGTGGCGATGATGTCGCGCTGCTCGATGGTGTCGCCTTCTTTGACGGACAACACCATTTGTTGATACTCAGTCGGGTCGCCGATACCGTAAATGGCGGACACAGTGGCAACGATAATCACGTCATCGCGCGTCATCAGGTTTTTGGTGGCAGAAAGGCGCATTTGTTCAATGTGTTCGTTGATCGCACTGTCTTTTTCGATGAACAAATCGCGGCTTGGCACATAGGCTTCGGGTTGGTAATAGTCGTAGTAGGAGACGAAATATTCCACCGCGTTTTCAGGGAAAAACTCGCGCATTTCGGCATAAAGCTGGGCGGCAAGGGTTTTGTTGTGCGCCATGATGATGGCGGGTCGGCCGCTTTGGGCGATGACGTTCGCCATGGTGTAGGTTTTGCCCGAACCGGTTACGCCGAGCAGGGTTTGGTAGGCAAGGCCGTCTGAAAGCCCTTCGAGCAAGCCGGCAATAGCGGTGGGCTGGTCGCCTGCGGGCGGGAAGGGTTGGTGGAGTTTGAAGGGGGAATTTGGGTATTGGATAACTTCCATAATCTTGCCTGTGATGCGTTTGCGGACAAAGTGTGTAGTAGGGATGGGTCGGAAACGTCTTTCAGACGGCATAAGGCGGTGAAATCCTGAATGTATGCCGTCTGAAACCCAATCGCTACCCAAGTATAGTGGATTAACAAAAACCAGTACGGCGTTGGCCTCGCCTTAGCTCAAAGAGAACGATTCTCTAAGGTGCTGAAGCACCAAGTGAGTCGGTTCCGTACCATCTGTACTGTCTGCGGCTTCGTCGCCTTGTCCTGATTTAAATTTAATCCACTATAATTGCCGCACGGTTCAAATTCCGGTAAAAAATCGCTCATAACCTGTCCTTTCAAACATAATATGCCGTCTGAAATCCTTTCAGACGGCATCGTAAAAACCTACTTCTTATCTTTTTTATCTTTCTTATCTTTATTTGAAACCGGCTTTTTCGCCGCCAGCCCCAAAGACTTCTGCCACTGCTCGGGCGACTTGACCAAATCCAAAGCTTTCCGCAACTGGTCGTCTTTGGCAGGGTTGGGAATCCGCCTTGAAGACAAATCCTCGTCCTTTTTCTTTTTACCTTTTTCTTTTACAGCGGGCTTATCCGCATCTTTTTCAAGCGGCACGGCAAGGGTTTCACTGTTCACATCCTCGCCGCCCAAAGGATTGCCGATGTGTCCGACCAAATCCGCCTCGCGGCTTTCAAAAATGCGTTCCTTATCTTTTACTTCGACATCGGGAACAATCCCCTGCGCCTGAATAGAACGGTCGTTCGGCGTATAATACAGTGCCGTTGTCAGCTTGACCGCGCTGCCGTTGGACAAAGGAATCAAAGTCTGAACCGAACCTTTGCCGAAGCTCTGCGTACCGACGATGACCGCGCGTTTATGATCCTGCAATGCACCTGCGACAATCTCCGACGCGGAAGCCGAACCGGAATTGACCAATACCGTCATCGGTATGGTTTTCAACTCGGCAGGAATGCCCGCCAAAGAATCGCCGCCCATCCCGTACACATAATCTTCAGGAACGGCTTTCAGTACCATGCGGTCTTTGCCGTCGCGTCCCTTGGTGCTGACGACGACTGCTTCAGACGGCAGAAACGCCGCCGACACGCCGACCGCGCCAGTCAAAAGCCCGCCGGGGTCGTCGCGCAAATCCAACACCAGCCCCTTGAGCGGTTTTCCTTTATTTTCCTTTACCAGCTCTTTTGCGGCGGTATTGACGCTTTCGACCGTCCGCTCTTGGAACTGCGACACGCGGATATAGCCGTAATCGGGTTCGATCAGGTGATGGCGGACGCTTTTCACTTTAATAATGGCACGGGTCAGGTTGACGACTATCGGCTTGTCGGCATTTTTGCGCGACAGCGTCAAAGTAATCTTCGTACCCGGCTTGCCCCGCATTTTCTTCACCGCTTCGCTGACCGTCATGCCGCGTGTCGAAACATTATCGATTTTCACAATGAAATCGCCGCTTTTCACCCCCGCCCGTTCCGCAGGCGTGTCCTCAATCGGCGAAACCACTTTGACAAATCCGTCTTCCTGCCCGATTTCCATCCCCAAGCCGCCAAATTCGCCGCTGGTGGACTCCTTTATCTCGGCATAACCTTTTTTATCCATATATTCGGAATGCGGATCCAAACCGGCCACCATACCCTTCATCGCACCTTCAAACAAATCGGCATCGGGTTTGTCCTGATAGTAGTTTGCCTTGATTTGACCGTAAACCTCCGCCATTGTGCGGATGGATTGCACCGGCAGGACTTCGTTATCCCGCCTGTCCTTCTCGGCGGCAAAACCCTGCACCGCCAGACTGACGGCCACGCCGCTGATTGCACCCAAAGTATAAAGTGCGATTTTCTTAAAAACAGGTTTCGACATTCTTCTTTAACTTTCTCTCTTGATTTCCAAAAACCGGAAAATACAGGTACGGCAAACGGCAAACTTCACGGAACAGCGCACCATATCGGCACGATTTGCATAAAGCCTACCGTTTCGGCAATCCGATCAACGTATCCAGCTCGAAGGGTTCAATACCTGACCTTGATAACGTATTTGCAGGTAAAGCCCCTCTTCCCCGTCCGGCAGCGACCCGCTCGAGCCGATTTTGCTTCCTGCCGCGACCATATAACCCTTGCCGACGGAAATTTCGCTCAAACCGGCATAGATGCTGATGTAGTTCTCGCCGTGATCGACCACGACCACTTTGCCGTAGCCGTCCAACTCGTCCGCATAGCTTACCGTTCCCGACGCAATGCTTTCAACCGTTGCCGGTGCAGTGGAATAGAACACGCCTTTCCAAACATCGCCGCCGCTCCGGTTCTGCCCGAAAAGTCCGGTCGGCACACCGTCAACCGGTTTTTTCAAACGTCCTTGCATGCGGCTGAAACCGTCGGCACTGCCGATACCCATAACCGAAGGCGCTTGGATGTTCCTGTCTTCGGCGGTCAGGTTGGACATTTCCGCACGTCGTGCTTCAGCCTTCTGCTGCGCCGCTTCTTTTCTGGCTTTTTCGGCTGCCGCCAGTCTGGCTTCAGCCAATTTTCTTTTTGCTTCCGCATCCTGAATGCGGTGTTCGGCCTTTTTCTTCTCCAAATTGCTCAAGAGCTTGTTCAGCTGCTGCTCGTTCCCTTTCTGTTCCAGCAGTTTTCGGGCATCTTTGGCGATTTTGGCATTCTGTCTGCGGCTTTCCGTCTGTTCCGCCGCATCGGTTACACCCTGTTTTTTCAGCAGGGATTGCACGTTTGCCTGAATTTTCTTCAAACGGGCAAGCTCATTGTTGATTTTCTGCTCTTGTACCGCCAAAGCCTTCTGCTGTTTTTCCAAATCCTTGACAACTTCCCGATTGGAGGCGTTTACATAACGCGTATAACGCAAAAAGCGGTTTTTCTGACCCGGTTCGGCGTTTTTCAGGAACAGGGCAACCGCATTCGGCTGGCTGTTTTTATAGTTCCCCGATACGAAACGGGAAATCTGCGCTTTCGTAGCGGCGACTTCCGTTTTCAAACGGTTCAGCTCGGTATTGAGTTTTTGGAACTTGTCCCAAGCCTCGCGCTGTTTGCGGTTGACGGAAGCAAGGTTGCCGCGCGCCTGACGGATACGCTCTTGGCGGATACGTTCTTGGCGGATACGCTCTTCCTGAAGCTGCTTGAGGGAATTGCTGACATGAAGCAGCATTCCTTCGCTTTGTTTGAGCAGGGCTTTTTTGTTTTCGACATCATTGGTGGCAGCGGCAACGGCGGCTTTCAATTCGTCGGAATCGGTTTTGGCATTTTTCTCTTCCCTGTATTTTTTGTCCTGTTTCACTGCTTTGCCGTTCTTGTCGGAACGGACTTTTTTATTTGCAGAAACAGTGTCTTTTTCCGCCTTGCCGCCCTTGCGCGGATTGCCCTGTCCTTTTGCCTCTTTTTTGCCTTGTTTGTTTTCAGGCTGTGTTTTTGCGTTTTTTTCTTTGGATCCGGACACGGGCTTGCCATGTGCCTTTTTGTGTTCCGCCTTCGATTTCTTATCCCCTTCGCGTCCTTTGCGCGCAGACTGCCTGGATGTCGCCTCCTTCTCTGCTTCTTTGCGGTTTTTGGCGGTTTTTTTGGACTCTTTGCCCTCTTTTGCCGCCTCTTTGCCGCCTGTTTTTTTATCTTTCACTGCGCCATTTTTGCCTTTTTCTTTTTTGCCTTCCGCCGCTTCGGGCTGTTCTTTTTTGTTCTTCGTCTGTTTTTTCACTTCGGCGGAACGGTTGTGTGCCGCGTCGTGGGCGGCAACGGCGGGCGTGGAAAAAACGAGCATCAGGGCAAGCAGAAGGGGTTTGTAGCGCATGGTTCGACCTTCGGAAAAAGTTGGATAATACTGAAGGCTGCACGAAAGCAGCCGGACGTTTGGATTATACTGTCAGTTATGCCGTCTGAAAATGCCGTTTGCCCAATCTTGCGCCTTCTTTGCGCGGATACTTGCAATCGGCTCAAACAGCCTTATATTGTGCGTCATATTTTCAATGCCGCAACGGATATTGTGTTCCGACACACAGGGTAGCACATTAAGCCGCATACCGTTATGTTGCCCGATTTTGGGAACGTGCGCCCCTCCAAACAAAGCAAGCCCTGCCGCCTTCACGGAAAACGGGGATTCAACCGATAAGGAAATTTTGATGAACAGACTGCTACTGCTGTCTGCCGCCGTCCTGCTGACTGCCTGCGGCAGCGGCGAAACCGATAAAATCGGACGGGCAAGTACCGTTTTCAACATGCTGGGCAAAAACGACCGTATCGAAGTGGAAGGATTCGACGATCCCGACGTTCAAGGGGTTGCCTGTTATATTTCGTATGCAAAAAAAGGCGGCTTGAAGGAAATGGTCAATTTGGAAGAGGACGCGTCCGACGCATCGGTTTCGTGCGTTCAGACGGCATCTTCGATTTCTTTTGACGAAACCGCCGTGCGCAAACCGAAAGAAGTTTTCAAACACGGTGCGAGCTTCGCGTTCAAGAGCCGGCAGATTGTCCGTTATTACGACCCCAAACGCAAAACCTTCGCCTATTTGGTGTACAGCGATAAAATCATCCAAGGCTCGCCGAAAAATTCCTTAAGCGCGGTTTCCTGTTTCGGCGGCGGCATACCGCAAACCGATGGGGTGCAAGCCGATACTTCCGGCAACCTGCTTGCCGGCGCCTGCATGATTTCCAACCCGATAGAAAATCCCGACAAACGCTGATATGAACCTCTCCAACCACTTTCTCGTCGCCATGCCCGATATGGAAGACGCGTTTTTTTCACAATCGGTCGTCTATATCTGCAAACACGATGAAGACGGCGCACTCGGCATCGCCATCAACAAACCCTCTCCGATTACGATGGACATGATTTTTTCCGCCACCGGCAAAAACATCCCCATGCGGATGCAGCACGACAGCGTGATGATGGGCGGGCCGGTGCAAGTCGAGCGAGGTTATGTCGTGCATACCCCGATCGGCAACTGGCAAAGCAGTATCGGCGTTTCAGACAATATCGCGCTAACTTCTTCCCGAGACGTGATTGAAAATATTTCACGCGAAGGTGCGGTTGACAAAGCCTTGATCAGCATAGGCTATTCAAGCTGGGGAAAAGGCCAGCTCGAACGCGAACTTGCCGACAATACGTGGCTGACTGTTCCCGCCGACGAACACATCCTGTTCGACATCCCCTACGAACACCGTTACGCCGCCGCATTCGCCAAACTCGGCATCGACCCGCTCGCCCTGTTTTCGGGAGCCGGCCATGCATAAAATTCCAAAAGGAACGGCACTGGCATTCGACTTCGGCGAAGCGCGTATCGGCGTGGCACAAGGAGACGCGGAATTAGGGCTATCCCATCCTTTGAGCACCGTTACCGGCGGCAGCAACGATGAAAAGTTCGCGGCAATCGCCAAGCTGGTTCAAGAATGGCAGCCGCATTATTTTGTCGTCGGACTGCCCGTGCATACCGACGGCACGAAACATGAAATGACGCACCTGTCGCGCAAGTTCGGACGCAGGCTGAACGGCAGGTTCAATCTCCCCGTCTATTGGGTTGACGAACGGCTGTCGTCTGTCTATGCCGAAAGCCTGCTTTCGGAAGCACAGGTCTTCGGCAAAAAACGCAAATCGGTGCTCGACCAAGTGGCGGCGCAAGCCATCTTGCACGGTTTTTTCGAGGGCGGTCCGGCGGAATGTTTCAACGGGCGTGAGGGTTAAGCGGCGCGGTTAACACCCTACCGTGAAAGAGGCGCGCACCAAGCCGTCCAGCTCCAATGCCAAATTGTCCCCCGCACCGATTGCGCCCACGCCGGAGGGCGTTCCGGTAAACACCAAATCCCCTTTCCCCAAACCGTAATCCGCCGCCAGTTTGTGTAAAATTTCCCGAATCGGGTAAATCATCAAACCGGTATCCCCGCGCTGTTTCAATACGCCGTTTTGTTTTAATGAAAACAACACCTTCTCGGGATTGCTGATTCTGCCTGCCGCCGCAAAATCCGACACGCACGCGGAATGCCTGAACCCTTTTGCCTTCAGCCAGGGCAGCCCCTGCGCCTTCAGATGGCATTGGATGTCTCGCGCGGTCAAATCCAAACCCACGCCGTACCCCGCCACACATCCCAAAATATCTTCACCCTCTCCCATGCCGTCTGAATCCTTACCGACCAGCAGCACGAGTTCGCACTCAAACTGCACATCCCTACTGAACTCGGGCAGTAAGATTGTACCGCCGCTATTCAAAATGCTGCCTGACGGCTTCATAAACACCACAGGTTCGGAAGGTATTTCGTTTTTTAACTCTTCAATATGTGCGGCATAGTTCCTGCCGATACAGAAAATATTGCCGACCTCGACTGCTTCTCCTTCTAAAAATACTGAGGCCACTTCACTTTCTCCCCAAATAAAAATGCCGTCTGAAATTATTTTCAGACGGCATTTGACCAAGCTTACCCATTTAATGAAGCTGTTACACGCGCAACAATTTCTCCGATTGCAACTGCCTGCGCTTCGTTGTTGCGGCGTTCGGCGTATTCGACATTGCCTTCTTTCAAGGCGCGGTCGCCGATGACGATGCGGTGCGGGATGCCCAACAGCTCGGAATCGTTCAGCAATACGCCTGCGCGTTCGTCGCGGTCATCCAGCAGCACATCCGCGCCTGCCGCCAGCAATTCGGCATAGATTTTGTCGGCGGCTTCGCGTACGGTGTCTGATTTTTTGTAGTTCATCGGCACGATAACGACTTCAAACGGCGCCATTGCTTTGGTCCAGATGATGCCTTTTTCGTCGTTATTCTGCTCGATGGCGGCGGCGACGACGCGGGTGATGCCGATACCGTAGCAGCCCATTTCCATGATTTGCGATTTGCCGTTGTTGTCAAGGAAGCTTACGTTCATGGCTTGGGTGTATTTGTCGCGCAATTGGAAAACGTGTCCGACTTCGATGCCGCGCGCCAGTTTCAGACGGCCTTGCCCGTCGGGGCTTTCGTCACCTTCGACGACATCGCGCAAATCGACAAATTCAGGCTCGGCAGCGTCGCGCCCGAAGTTGAAGCCGGTGTAGTGGTAGCCGTCTTCGTTCGCACCGATGACCCAGTCCCCGTCTTTTTCAGTGGCGAAATCGGCATAAACTTTACCTGCAAAGCCGACCGGACCCAGCGAGCCGCCGTTTGCGCCGAACTGTTCGACAATCGCGGCAGGACTTGCCATCGTCAATGGCGATTTCACGCCTGCGAGTTTTTCGGCTTTGATGTCGTTGAACTCATGGTCGCCGCGCAACAGCAATAAAACGATTTCGCCTTCGTTTTCGCCTTCAACCACGATGGATTTGAGGGTTTGTTCAACCGGAATATTCAGGAATTCAACCAAAGACTCAATGGTTTTGACGTTTGGCGTGTGTACTTTGACGAGTTCTGCCTGAGCAGCGGCGCGTTCGCCTTTAAGCGGCAAGGTCGGGGCCAACTCGATATTGGCGGCGTAATCGGAAGTGTCGCTGTACGCAATAACATCTTCGCCGCTTTCCGCCAACACTTGAAACTCGTGCGAACCCGTACCGCCGATGCTGCCGGTATCTGCGGCAACGGGGCGGAATTCCAAGCCCAGACGGGTGAAGATACGGCAGTAAGCGTCATACATGGCATCATAGGTCGTCTGAAGCGAGGCGTAGTCGGTATGGAAGGAATAAGCGTCTTTCATGACAAACTCGCGCGCACGCATCACACCGAAGCGCGGGCGCACTTCGTCACGGAATTTGGTTTGGATGTGGTAAAAGTTTTTCGGCAGTTGTTTGTAGCTGTTGATCTCTTTACGCACGATGTCGGCGATGACTTCCTCGCAGGTCGGGCCCATGCAGAAATCGCGGTCGTGGCGGTCTTTCAGGCGCAGCAGTTCTTTACCGTAAAACTCCCAGCGGCCGGATTCCTGCCACAGCTCGGCAGGCTGCACCACCGGCATCAGCAGCTCCACACTGCCCGCGCGCGCCATTTCCTCGCGCACGACGTTTTCGACTTTGCGTAACACGCGCAGCCCCATCGGCATCCAAGTATAAAGGCCGGACGCGTTGGCTTTAATCAGACCGGCGCGAATCATCAGCTTGTGGCTGGCAAGCGCGGCTTCGGCAGGGGCTTCTTTTAAAGTAGAGATAAAGAATTGGCTGGCTTTCATAAAAGTATTTTTCCAAACAGGCAAATTCAAAAGTAAATCGGGTGCAGATTGTAACGCGAAAAAAGCAGGTTTTGCACCAACCTCCAAAATTCACCCCCTGCCCCAAGCGCGGGACAAATCCCATAACAGACGGCAAAAACATGACCAGAAACATCATATTGAACATAAGCACATGATTTTTATAGATTTAAATGTGCCTATTTTTTAATCAAAATAAGCGTACATTTGTTGCGTAAGACTTTTTTAACACAAGCCGTGGCTTATCAACACGGTTATCCACAAAGCTTGTGTATAGATTTTCTACAATAGGAAAATTGCCGACAGAGACATAATGATTCGATATACCACAATTCCGAAAAAATATCGCCAAAATCAAACAGAATATTTCGAAATCAAAAAGACTTGACCTTACCAAACGCCAACTTCAGTATAAAACCTGCTTTTACAGGCATGGTTATTTGCCAGCAGACCCGATTGCTGATAGGATTTCGTGTGGAGCAGATCGAACATTTTTTTCAAGTTTTCCCTTGTTTCCAAAACTTTTATAATTTTTTGAAAACATTAAACTTAAATTATTTTTTTTCGGTTTGATTTAGAAATTTTCGTTTTTGCTTATTATTTTTCACAAACGAAAATAAAGGGGTTGGCTACACCCTCCCTGCCGATTAAACACTCAACATAAAGGATAGATACTATGTCCACCCAATTACACGATGTTGACCCTATCGAAACCCAAGAGTGGCTGGACGCGTTAAGCTCCGTCCTCGAATATGAAGGCGGCGAACGCGCGCAATACCTCTTGGAAAACCTGGTCAAATACTGCCGCGACAAGGGCGTACGTATGCCACACGGCACGACCACCCCGTATTTGAATACCGTTTCGGTTGAAAACGAAAAAGGCATTCCGGGCGACCAAAACATCGAACACCGCATCCGCGCATTCGTGCGCTGGAACGCCGCCGCCATCGTATTGCGCGCCGGCAAGAAAGATTTGGAACTGGGTGGGCACATCGCATCTTTCCAATCTGCCGCCACCATGTACGAAGTCGGTTTCAACCACTTTTGGAAAGCCAAAGGCGAAGGCGAAGAAGGCGATTTGGTCTTCTTCCAAGGTCACGTCGCCCCGGGCATCTATGCACGCGCATTCGTCGAGGGCCGTCTGACCGAAGACCAGCTGAACAACTTCCGCCAAGAAGTGGACGGACACGGTCTGCCTTCCTATCCGCACCCCCACCTCTTGCCCGACTTTTGGCAGTTCCCGACCGTATCCATGGGCTTGGGACCCATCATGGCGATTTATCAGGCGCGTTTCCTGAAATACTTGGAATCGCGTGGTTTGGCAAAAACCAAAGGCCGTAAAGTATGGTGTTTCTGCGGCGACGGCGAAATGGACGAACCCGAATCTCAAGGTGCAATCGCACTGGCTGCACGCGAAGGCTTGGACAACCTGATTTTCGTCATCAACTGCAATCTGCAACGCTTGGACGGTCCGGTACGCGGCAACGGCAAAATCATCCAAGAATTGGAAGGCAACTTTGCCGGCGCCGGCTGGAATGTCGTCAAAGTCATTTGGGGCCGCCGCTGGGACCGCCTCTTGGCGAAAGACAAAGACGGTATCCTGCGCCAACGTATGGAAGAATGTTTGGACGGCGACTACCAAACTTACAAATCCAAAGACGGCGCGTATGTGCGCGAACACTTCTTCAATACGCCCGAACTGAAAGCATTGGTTGCCGATATGACCGATGAGCAACTCTGGGCATTGAACCGCGGCGGCCACGACCCGCAAAAAGTGTACAACGCCTACGACCGCGCAGCGAACCATGCCGACGGCAAACCTACCGTCATCTTGGCGAAAACCATTAAAGGTTACGGTATGGGCGCATCCGGCGAAGGTCAGAACGTTGCCCACCAAGCCAAAAAAATGGACAAAGCGTCCCTGAAACAATTCCGCGACCGCTTTGACATTCCGGTTACCGACGAACAAATCGAAAGCGGCGATCTGCCTTACCTGACTTTTGCCCCCGATACGGAAGAATACAAATACCTGCACGCACGCCGCGATGCTTTGGGCGGCTACCTGCCGCAACGCAAACCGACGCAGGAAGTATTGGAAGTGCCCGAGCTGTCAGCATTCGACGCACAACTCAAATCCAGCGGTGAACGCGAGTTCTCGACCACGATGGCATTCGTCCGCATCCTGTCCACTTTACTGAAAGACAAAAAAATCGGCAAACGCGTCGTACCTATCGTTCCCGACGAAAGCCGTACTTTCGGCATGGAAGGTATGTTCCGCCAATACGGTATTTGGAATCCGAAAGGTCAGCAATATACCCCTCAAGACAAAGACCAACTGATGTTCTATAAAGAATCCGTTGACGGTCAAATCTTGCAAGAAGGTATTAACGAACCGGGCGCGATGGCCGACTGGATTGCGGCTGCAACCAGCTACGCCAACAGCAACTTCGCCATGATTCCGTTCTACATTTACTATTCTATGTTCGGTTTCCAACGTATCGGCGACTTGGCTTGGGCGGCGGGCGATATGCACGCGCGCGGCTTCCTGCTGGGCGGTACTGCCGGCCGTACGACACTGAACGGCGAAGGCCTGCAACACGAAGACGGCCACAGCCACATCCAGGCCGACCTGATTCCGAACTGCGTATCTTATGACCCGACTTTCCAATACGAAGTCGCCGTCATCGTACAAGACGGTCTGCGCCGTATGTATGCCAATAATGAAGACGTGTTCTACTACATCACCCTGATGAACGAGAACTACACCCATCCGGATATGCCCGAAGGTGCGGAACAAGACATCTTGAAAGGTATGTACCTGCTGAAAGCCGGCGGCAAAGGCGACAAGAAAGTCCAACTGATGGGTTCCGGTACGATTTTGCAAGAAGTGATTGCCGGTGCCGAGCTGCTGAAAGCCGACTTCGGCTTGGAAGCAGACATTTGGTCTTGCCCATCCTTCAACCTGCTGCACCGCGACGCTGTCGAGGTAGAACGCTTCAACCGCCTGCATCCGCTGGAAGCCGAAAAAGTACCTTTCGTTACTTCCCAACTGCAAGGTCATGACGGTCCGGTTATTGCCGCTACCGACTATATCCGCAGCTATGCTGACCGTATCCGCGCCTACATCCCGAACGACTACCACGTCTTGGGCACTGACGGTTTCGGCCGTTCCGACAGTCGCGCCAACCTGCGCCGCTTCTTTGAAGTGGATCGCTACAACGTTGCCGTGGCCGCATTGGCCGCATTGGCGGAACAAGGCAAAGTCAGCAAAGAAACCGTTCAACAAGCCATTGAGAAATACGGCATCAAAGCCGATTCAGCTCCTAGCTGGAAACGCTGATTGATGTTTCAGACGGCCTGTTTGCCCCATTCCGACATCAGGCCGTCTGAAAACCGAATGCCCGAATGGTTTGAGCAGACAAACCGTACCGATGCCGCCTGAAGCAGCTTTCAGACGGCATCCAATTGAAAAAGATTAAAGGAACTCAAATGAGTATCGTAGAAATCAAAGTCCCCGATATCGGCGGTCACGAAAACGTCGACATCATCGCCGTAGAAGTTAAAGCGGGCGACACCATCGCCGTTGACGACACCCTGATTACTTTGGAAACCGACAAAGCCACGATGGATGTGCCTGCCGATGCGGCCGGTGTCGTGAAAGAAGTTAAAGTCAAAGTCGGCGACAAAATCTCCGAAGGCG
>NZ_KV815473.1:14221-17649 GCF_001814225.1 Neisseria sp. HMSC070F02
AAGTCAAAGTCGGCGACAAAATCTCCGAAGGCGGCGTAATTTTGACCGTTGAAACCGGTGCCGCCGCTGCCGAAGCCGCTCCTGCTGCTGCCGAAGCACAACCTGCACCTGCTGCCGCACCCGTTGCCGCAGGCGGTGCAACCGTTCAAGTAGCCGTTCCCGACATCGGCGGCCATACCGATGTGGATGTAATCGCCGTCGAGATCAAAGTCGGCGATACCGTTGCCGAAGACGACACGCTGATTACTTTGGAAACCGACAAAGCAACGATGGACGTACCTTGTACCGCTGCCGGTGTCGTTAAAGCCGTATTCTTAAAAGTCGGCGACAAAGTGTCCGAAGGTACTGCCATTATCGAAGTAGAAACCGCCGGCTCTGCCGCAGCAGCCCCTGCTCAAGCCGCTCAAGCTGCCGCACCGGCTGCCGCTCCGCCTCCGACTGCTGCCGCCGCACCCGCCGCCGCGCCTGCACCTTCTGCACCTGCCGCTGCCAAAATCGACGAGGCCGCTTTCGCCAAAGCACACGCCGGCCCTTCCGCACGCAAACTGGCGCGCGAATTGGGCGTGGATTTGGGCCAAGTCAAAGGTACCGGCTTGAAAGGCCGTATCGTGGGCGACGACATCAAAGCCTTTGTGAAATCCGTAATGCAGGGTGGCGCGGCAAAACCTGCCGCAGCCGGCGCATCTTTGGGCAGCAGTCTGGACTTGCTGCCGTGGCCTAAAGTGGACTTCTCCAAATTCGGCAATGTCGAAGTTAAAGAATTGTCCCGCATTAAGAAAATCTCCGGTCAAAACCTGTCTCGCAACTGGGTTGTGATTCCGCACGTTACCGTACACGAAGAAGCGGATATGACCGAGCTGGAAGAATTCCGCAAACAACTGAACAAAGAATGGGAACGCGAAGGCGTGAAACTGTCTCCTCTGGCGTTCATCATCAAAGCCTCCGTTTCCGCGCTGAAAGCCTTCCCCGAATTCAACGCTTCTTTGGACGGCGACAACCTGGTGCTGAAAAACTACTTCAACATCGGTTTCGCAGCCGATACGCCGAACGGCTTGGTTGTTCCCGTCATCAAAGACGTGGATCAAAAAGGCTTGAAACAAATCAGCCAAGAGCTGACCGAATTGTCTAAAAAAGCCCGCGAAGGCAAGCTCAAACCGCAAGAAATGCAAGGCGCGTGCTTTACCATTTCCAGCTTGGGCGGCATCGGCGGCACAGGTTTCACGCCGATTGTGAACGCTCCCGAAGTCGCCATCTTGGGCGTGTGCAAATCCCAAATCAAACCGGTTTGGAACGGCAAAGAGTTTGCCCCGCGCCTGATGTGCCCGTTGAGCCTGTCCTTCGACCACCGCGTCATCGACGGTGCGGCCGGTATGCGCTTCACCGTATTCTTGGCGAAGCTGTTGAAAGACTTCCGCCGCATTACCCTGTAACCCGATCGGCTTCAGACGGCATAGCGGTCTGTGCCGTCTGAAAAGGAAGTTTGAACATCATTCAGAAAGATGAGACATGAGCTTAGTTGAATTGAAAGTGCCCGACATTGGCGGACACGAAAATGTAGATATTATCGCGGTTGAAGTAAACGTGGGCGACACCATCGCCGTTGACGACACCCTGATTACCTTGGAAACCGACAAAGCGACGATGGACGTGCCTGCCGAAGTTGCGGGCGTGGTCAAAGAAGTGAAAGTCAAAGTCGGCGACAAAATCTCCGAAGGCGGTTTGATTGTTGTCGTTGAAGCTGAAGGCACGGCTGCCGCTCCTAAAGCCGAAGCGGCTGCCGCCCCGGCGCAAGAAGCCCCTAAAGCTGCTGCTCCTGCTCCGCAAGCCGCGCAATTCGGCGGTTCTGCCGATGCCGAGTACGACGTGGTCGTATTGGGTGGCGGTCCCGGCGGTTACTCCGCTGCATTTGCCGCTGCCGATGAAGGCTTGAAAGTCGCCATCGTCGAACGTTACAAAACTTTGGGCGGCGTTTGCCTGAACGTCGGCTGTATCCCTTCCAAAGCCTTGTTGCACAATGCCGCCGTTATCGACGAAGTGCGCCACTTGGCTGCCAACGGTATCAAATACCCCGAGCCGGAACTCGACATCGATATGCTTCGCGCCTACAAAGACGGCGTAGTTTCCCGCCTCACGGGCGGTTTGGCAGGTATGGCGAAAAGCCGTAAAGTGGACGTTATCCAAGGCGACGGGCAATTCTTAGATCCGCACCACTTGGAAGTGTCGCTGACTGCCGGCGATGTGTACGAACAGGCAGCCCCTACCGGCGAGAAAAAAATCGTTGCCTTCAAAAACTGTATCATTGCAGCAGGCAGCCGCGTAACCAAACTGCCTTTCATCCCTGAAGATCCTCGAATTTTCGACTCCAGCGGCGCTTTGGCGCTGAAAGAAGTGCCGGGCAAACTGCTGATCATCGGTGGCGGTATTATCGGTCTCGAAATGGGTACGGTTTACAGCACGCTGGGTTCTCGCCTGGATGTTGTTGAAATGATGGACGGCCTGATGCAAGGCGCAGACCGCGACTTGGTGAAAGTATGGCAAAAACAAAACGAATATCGTTTTGACAACATCATGATCAACACCAAAACCGTTGCAGTCGAGCCGAAAGAAGACGGCGTTTACGTTACCTTTGAAGGCACGAACGCACCGAAAGAGCCGCAACGCTACGATGCCGTATTGGTTGCCGCCGGCCGCGCGCCCAACGGCAAACTCATCAGCGCGGAAAAAGCAGGCGTTGCCGTTACCGATCGCGGCTTCATCGAAGTGGACAAACAAATGCGTACCAATGTGCCGCACATCTACGCCATCGGCGACATCGTCGGTCAGCCGATGTTGGCGCACAAAGCCGTTCACGAAGGCCACGTTGCCGCCGAAAACTGCGCCGGCCACAAAGCCTACTTCGACGCGCGCGTGATTCCGGGCGTTGCCTACACTTCCCCCGAAGTGGCGTGGGTGGGCGAAACCGAGTTGTCCGCCAAAGCCTCCGGCCGCAAAATCACCAAAGCCAACTTCCCGTGGGCGGCTTCCGGTCGTGCGATTGCCAACGGTTGCGACAACGGCTTTACCAAGCTGATTTTCGATGCCGAAACCGGCCGCATCATCGGCGGCGGCATTGTCGGTCCGAACGGTGGCGACATGATCGGCGAAGTCTGCCTTGCCATCGAAATGGGCTGCGACGCGGCAGACATCGGCAAAACCATCCACCCGCACCCGACCTTGGGCGAATCCATCGGTATGGCGGCGGAAGTGGCATTGGGTACTTGTACCGACCTGCCTCCGCAAAAGAAAAAATAAATCCGACTGAATAAACAGCCGATAAGGTTTATTTGAGCAAATGCCGTCTGAAATGTTCAGACGGCATTTTCTATTTTACAGCGGATTAAAATATTTTTTCCGGCCTATAGTGGATTAACAAAAATCAGGACAAGGCG
>NZ_KV815473.1:17749-27153 GCF_001814225.1 Neisseria sp. HMSC070F02
GCCGTACTGGTTTTTGTTAATCCACTATAAAAACGAATCCGACACGGCTTATCTAAAGGAATGGTTGAAAACGGCAGTTTCCAATACAACAAAATGCCGCCTGAACATTTCAGACGGCATTTGACCCATTACTGCTGCGGCTCTGAAACCATACCGCCTTCATCAAAATCCGGCTCCGGTTCGTTTTGCAACGTTTTACCGTTCAATTTCAACTGATTGTTTTTCAGAGAAATGGCAGTATCAATCTGGTCGCCGTTCAAAGTCAGATATTTTTCCCTTGCCATACTCTGAACCGTACTGTCCACCATCAGGCGCAAGGTCTCGTTGATGTCGTCAAGACTTGCCCTGCCTTCCGCCTCATCTTCGGCATTGACGCTGAAAATATTGCCTGCCTGACTGACCGCCAAGTCTTCCAACATTTTTTGAGGAATACTCATTCTGATGTCTGCCTCGGTTTTCTTCAGCATCAAACCCAATTGGTTCAAATCTTCCTTCTTCAAATCTTTAAACATGATTTTTCCGCCCACATCGATTTTTCCTGACGGCAGCGTGAAACGAAAAGTTTTAATGTCCAATACGGGATTGTTGGTGAACAGTCCAGAAGCCTCGCCTTTGACGGCGGCAATCAAATCATTGCGGATTTGTTCCTCAGTCATTTTTTTGGCAGAAATTTGTGCAAACTTGCGTTTCAATACGGTTAAGGCAGAAGCATCGAGGTGTTCGGCAGCGATATGAATATCCAGCGGGCCGTATTTTTCATCGCCGTAAACCAGTGTGCCAAAACGGAACTGCCCTTCACTGTCGATAAACGCGCCTGATTCCCCGGTCTTGGTTGAAAAAGCCAGTTTGCCGACTTCGATTTTGGAAGGTGCGATGCTGCCGTTGGGATTGATAAACGCGCCAATCTGCAAATCGGTAACAAGATTGACCAGTTCGTTTAACTTGACGTTGTAATCGACACCCTCTTTCCATTCTAGGGAGAATTTTTCCAAGGTCAGATTGCTGCTGCCCAAAGCAAGCGGATTGATGCCGTCTGAAGTTTCCGAATCGAAATGCGCTTTTTCAAACGCGGCATCGCCTTTGTCTGCCAGCTTGATTTTGAACAAGGGCGCATCATAGCTGTTGCGGTAGCTTTTGAAACCTTTTTGATAAACCGTTTTTCCCGTCAATCCTTCCCAGTGCAGCCTGATGCCCGACAGCTCTTCATAATCGAAGGCGGGAACACTGACTTCCATTTTACCGCTGCCGTTAAAATAAACGGTATTGGCAAGGGAAACCGGAGCTTGTTTTCCAAAAAAGCGTTCCAGAACTTTTTCCGTTTCAGGCGCGTATTTGAACTCGGTTTCAATGTGCGCCTGCGTGCCAAATCCGCCGGCAAAAGGGCCGTGCGTGATATGGTTAACCAGCGTAACCGGCTGTTCCAACACTGTTTTCAGGTTATCCGGCAGGTATTTTCGGGCATTATTCAGCAACTCGGGTTTCAGACGGATGACCGTCGTTTCCATAGAGGTAAACCAGCCGCGCTCATATTGGTGCGATTCGACGGTCAAGAAGCCCGTTTCCTGCAATATTTTTTGCTGCTGCGTCAAGCTTTCTTCGGCTTTGACACCCAAATAATAAGGCGTGCCCAAAGCAACGCCGAGCAATGCTGCCGCAACCGAAATCAAAGGTTTTTTCATCACTTCAAACAAGCAGGTTTCAAAGACGCTAGAATAGCATTATTTAAGCGTATCCCGCCATATCTCTTTAAAAGAAATGCCGTCTGAAACCTGTTCGGACGGCATTTTCCAGATGCGGAGAAATCAGAAATCCAATTCCGCCTTCAGCCAGTAAGTACGCGGCAGACCGACGACGGCGAAGCTGCGGTCGTATTGGCCGCGCTGTACCTGCCAGTAGTTTTTGTTGAACAGATTTTCCACCGAGCTGCTGACGGTCAACGTATTTTTGCCGAGCTTGGTTTTGTAGCGCGCGCCTACATCAACCAAGGTATAGGATGGGAAGGCGTATTGTTTTTGCGTGTCTTGGTAAGACTTGCCGAAATACGAAACATTGCTGTTTAAAGTCAAGCCTTTGGCAAACGGTGTATCCCATTCCAAACCTGCCTTGGCAATTACGCGCGGATTGGCGACTTGTACGCCGTTAACCAGCATATCGCGTGAATTTGGATACTCTTTCACGGTCGATTGCAGATACATCAGGCCCAAAGTCGGACGCAGGGTTTTGTTTAACAGGTTAGCATAGGCATTGAACTCGATACCGCGATTGCGTTCCATACCTTGCTCGTCGCCGGCTACGCCGCCTTGCGCCTTATAGCGGGCGAAATCGGAATTGTTGCCATAGGTCAGCGTTGTTGTTACCCCTTTTGTTGTCTTGGTAGTTGTATGACCGCGCCAGTAGCCGGGCGTTTGATTTGGAACGCGTTTAACGTGGTTACGAAATTGCCCCAGTTTTTACGCACGCCCACTTCAAACTGGCGGCTGACACGCGGTTTCGCCATTGTCGTTTCGCCGGAATCATCGGTTTTGATGTCGGCAGGCTCCAAGTCTTCCATATAGTTGCCGTACACAACCAAATCAGGTTGCGGCACCCACGCCGCCATCAGCATCGGGCTGAAACGTTTGGCATCGCCGCTCTGTGATTTTTTGTCGGTATATTCGACTGTTTGGAAACGTTCGCCCAAAGTCAGGCGGTATTTGTTATCCACGAAGCCCAAGGTGTCGGACAAAGCCAGGCTGTTGACTTTGATATTGGCATCCAAGTTGGCAGAGTTCTCCCAAGAATTGGGATAGTCGGCTGTAAACGATGCCAATTGATTCGCAATATTTTCGTTTGCCTTCACTTCTATCTTGCTGTTGCCGTTCCCGCTGCCGTTTATGGTTTTCCGCTGGCGGATAACGCGGTCGAAAGCCATACTCCAGTTATGTGTTACCGGGCCGGTTTCAAATTCGCCGCGTGCGGTCAGGTTCATACTCAATGTGCGGAAATATTGGTCGGTCAGGCGCGCAGTACCGGTATTGTAGTCATAGTTGCGTGCCGTTACTTTGCCGCTGGCGTTTGTGTTTTGCATATCGGTACAAGTGCTGGTAGCATTCAAACATACGGTCGGGGAAATCAGCGTGCCGTAATAGCGTGCCTTGTTGTAGCCGATACCGCCTGTAATCTGTGCATTATCAAACGCATCCCATTCAAACGTAAGCATATTGGTTTGGCCGGCGGTATTTTGCCAGTTCCAAGAAGGCAGCAGGTTGGTTTTACCATCGGGCGCGCCAAACAAGCGTCCGCCGGCGTTTTGAATGTCCTGCATACGCGCGCGACCGCCGTTGGTTTTGCGTTTTGCGTAGATGGAATCGAACGCTACGCGCAGTGTTTCGCCGCGATAGTCGGCATTTACCGCAAATTCTTTGTTGTCTTCGCTGTAACCGTGGCGCGGGGTGTCGCCGTGGCGCAGTTTGCCGTTGGCGCGCACGCCGAATGCTTTGTTTTCGCCGAAACGTTGGCCCAAGTCGAACGTACCTTGGGCGCGGTTGTTACTGAACCAGCCCAAACCGATTTTGCGGTTGCCTTCATCGGCGGCTTTTTTGGTTTCGATATTGACGGAACCGGATACCGCACCTTCAGGGTCCATGCCGTTTACGGCAGTGGATGCGCCTTTAATCAGTTGTGCCGATCCAACTTGCACGCTTGCCGTGCCTTGCGTGCCGTACATACCTGCCAAACCGTTGACGCTGAATTGGCGCGCATCAAGCTGATAACCTCTGAAATACAGTCCGGTCAGCGTGTTGCTTTCGCCGCCGAACTGCCAAACGGAAGCGTCTTTTTTCGCTACGGCATCCACCAAAGTACGCGCTTCGGTGTTATTGAGGGCTTGTTCGTCGTAATTGACGACGGTAATCGGTGCGGTAAAGGCGTTGGCTTTGCCCATTCACTTGGTGCTTCAGCACCTTAGAGAATCGTTCTCTTCGAGCTAGGGCGAGGCAACGCCGTACTGGTTTTTGTTAATCCACTATAAACAAATCGCACAGGGTTCTCCGTTTAATCAGATATGGGTTTCCATCCTCGGCAGTTTGGGGCATTTGACCGTTTCCGCCGTCCTGCCGCGTTGCCAATAAAAATGCCGTCTGAAATATCGGCGCGATACTTCAGACGGCATACCCGCCCGTTTTCCCATATTTTCGGGAAAGGGCTGAAATTTAAACGTGTGCGGAAATGATTTTCAGCATCTGCGCCAATACTTTGGGATTGGCGGCGACAATATCGCCGCTTTCCAACCAAGCGTCCTCACCCGTCATATCGGTTACGATACCGCCCGCTTCCTGAACAATCAATGCACCTGCGGCAATGTCCCACGGTTTGAGGTTAAACTCGAAAAAGCCGTCAAAACGACCTGTTGCTACAGCACACAAATCCAAAGAAGCCGCGCCTTCACGACGGCCGCCGGCGGTTTTTGACAAGAAATCTTTCAAAATCGCCAGATACTTGTCCATCATGCTTTGATCGACAACAGGGAAGCCGGTACCGATCAGGCAGCGGTTCAATTCGATGCGGTTGGAAACGCGGATGCGGCGGTCGTTGAGCAACGCGCCTTTGCCGCGCGAAGCCATATATACGTCGTTGCGTTCGGGGGCGTAAACCAAAGCTTCTTGCAACACGCCTTTGTGCAGCAGCGCCATAGAGATGGCGTATTGGGGATGACCGTGAAGGAAATTGGTCGTGCCGTCGAGCGGATCGATAATCCATTCGTACTCGGCTGCGGCTTTGCCGTGGGAGCCGCTTTCTTCACAAGTGATTTTGTGGTGCGGATAGGCTTCTTTCAAAGCCTCAACCAGGATGATTTCGGAATTGCGGTCAACATCGGAAACAAAATCGTTGAAGGCTTTGCTGTCGGTTTTGACGGCATCGAGGTTACCTGCGGCGCGTATCATCATCTGACCGGCACGGCGGGCGGCTTTAAAGGCTGTATTCAAAAACGGATTCATCAGATTTCCTTAAGGGTGGCATACCGCCAGTTCGAACGTACAGTCCTTCGGAGCGGCAAAATCGGAGTTTATTTGGTTGGGGTAAATCCTGCCAAATCGGGTAAAATACCGCCCGACGCGTGTCTGCTTCAGGCGCAACGTTAAATTTCCGACGTTGTTAAAGAACATTTCAGACGGCATTTTACCGTCCGAACGAAAAAGACGGCGCATTATACCCTATTCCATTCCGACCGAAAACCGAACATGACTACTCTCAAACCCGCCCTGCCCGCTTATCTGGACAACATCCGCATCATCCTCACGCGCACCAGCCATCCCGCCAACATCGGCTCTGCCGCGCGCGCGATGAAAACAATGGGTCTGCACAAACTGACCATCGTCGCCCCAAATCTGATGGCAACGCCGATGACGGAAAACCCGCCCGTGTTTGACCCGGAGCATCCTCAATCGTTTAAATTACCGGAAGAAAGCTTCATCCTCGCTTCCGGCGCGGCAGACGTTTTGGAAAATGCCACCATTGCCGCTTCTTTGGACGAAGCCCTTGCCGACACCACCATCGCCTGCGCCCTGACCAGCCGCCGCCGCGAAATTACTGCGCCGCTGCAAACCCCGCGCGATTTGGTATCCGAATTACTGCAGACCGCAAACCGAGGCGAGAAAGTGGCACTGGTTTTCGGCAACGAGACTTTCGGCTTGAGCATCGAAGAAGTCCAAGCCTGCAACCGACTGATGACCATCAACGGCAATCCCGACTATTTCTCGCTCAACCTCGCCCAAGCCGTGCAGGTCGTGTGCTACGAAATCTTCAGCCAAACCGGTTCGCCCATGACCCATCTTCAACAAGAAGACCACGCTGCGACCCACGAGCAAATCAAAGGCATGGTCGCCCACATGGAAAGCGTGATGAACGACATCGGCTTTTTCAACCGCCGCAACGGCGAGCGTCTGATGCGCCGTATGCAGAGCCTGTTCGGACGCGCCAACACGCAAACCGAAGACATCGATATCCTGCGCGGTTTTTTCAATACCGTCAGCCATCGTATCCATAAAAAAGACTGATTAAGGCCGTCTGAAAACATTTCCAGCTTTTCAGACGGCATGACTGATATTCGGATAAGCATGAATTACGCCCTAGACGCATTATGGTGGAAGCTCACCAGCCAACCCGTCCGCGACCTCGCCTCGCTGCTGACTGCGCCGCCTTTGTGGCAAAGCGGTTGCGAATTGGGCGTGCGCGAACTATTGGGGGAACGCGGTTTCCGCTATCTTTTGGCATTGGATGCCGATCCCGCGCCGCTGACGGAACACCTCACCCGACGCGCCCCGTTCGGACACCGCCTCGGCATTTACGCCGAAGAACTGCTGGCATTTTGGTTTGCCAACGCGCCACACGCCGAACTGCTCGCGCACAACCTCACGGTTTCCGGTTCGGACGGCAATACGCAAGGCGCGGCGGATTTTGTGGTAAGGCTTAACGGCAAACCCTACCATATCGAGCTGACCTGCAAATATTACGGCGGCGGCACGGGCAGGCTCGAAGACATGCGCGGACTCGACCCCAAAGACACGCTGTTGGGAAAAGCCGCCAAACTGACCGCCCAACTCGGTCTGCCGCACACTTCAGACGGCATCCGAACCTTGCGGCAACACGGTCTGCCGCTTGACGTAAAACCCGTTTCCATCGTGCGCGGCATCGGATTTTTTCCGCAAGGTTTCAACGCCTTTGAGCCGCCGCTTAATCCATACGGCTGGCGCGGTATCTATATTCAATATTGGGCGGAATATGGGTTTGAACGCCAAGAAGCACGCTACCACCTGCTCGACCGTATGGCCTATCTCGCGCCTGCGCGTGTTGCCGAAACCGAAGCATTGAACGAAACCGAAATCCGCCGTATCGACCAAGGCTTGATTGCTGTTTTGGAATTGCGCCCCGACGGCTTTTGGCACGAAATCGAACGCATTATGAAGGCCGTCTGAAACCCTTTCCCAACATTAACGCGTATATCTATTGAGAGGCTTAGTGATGGAAATCTCATTTCCCATACAATTTATGAAAGAGTCATCCGAGTTAATAAGGATATTGGATATGATAAATATAACAACAACATGCCAACTAATATTATGACGATCCAAACAAATAAGTATGGTAATTTAATAACTACGACCCCAGGTAGAATACAATGAAGAATAATGTTAAAAATTGGACAACTAAAGAAGTCAAGCAATCATTAGATAAATTTAATAATATTTTAATTAAAAATACTTTTCTTCTTCAGTATCTGAAAAAAGAGTTTTCAGCTTCAAGTGCTTATTGTTTGTCTATGCTGCCTGAAGAAGTAGATATATATGAAATATTGGTTAATGGGAATATTATTATTGATTTAGAATTTAATAAACATACAAATGAAACAGTTGTTATTAATGTTACTGATGTTGATGAATACTTGAAAACTTTAACCAATGAGAGTGGTAGAGTATTTTTTACATTAGCAAAAGAAATCGGCAAACAGAAAAACATTTAACAAGAGCGAAATACAAATTAAAAACTCAATGGAGTGATGGCATATTTAGGATAGATATGCTGAACGAAGAAAATAAATTTTGTTTTTTTCCTCATGTTTTGGGGAGTGATTACAAAATGAAATCGCTGATGTGATTATATCGGATGCTGTTCAAGCGACCTGAAAATAGAACTTTTTTCAGGCTGCCTTTGTAGTTAACGGAGAAATTTAGACAAATCCCGATTGCGCACTTTTAACACATCTTTCTTATTGCGGATAGAATACTAAGTAATGATAAAGATGCTATTGTTATTTTAAGGACGTTAGATTGATTATGAATAACCCACAGTAAGAGAACCCATTACATTATGAACGCCGCACAACTCGACCATACCGCCAAAGTTTTGGCTGAAATGCTGACTTTCAAACAGCCTTCCGATGCCGTCCTCTCCGCCTATTTCCGCGAACACAAAAAGCTCGGCCGCCAAGACCGCCACGAAATCGCCGAAACCGCCTTTGCCGCGCTGCGCCACTATCAAAAAATCAGTACCGCCCTGCGCCGTCCGCACGCGCAGCCGCGCAAAGCCGCACTCGCCGCACTGGTTCTCGGCAGAAGCACCAACATCAGCCAAATCAAAGACCTGCTTGATGAAGAAGAAATAGAGTTTCTCGGCAATTTGAAAGCCCGTAAAACCGAGTTTTCAGACGGCCTGAATACCGCCGCAGAATTGCCGCAATGGCTGGTAGAACAGCTGCAGCAGCATTGGCGCGAAGAAGAAATCCTCGCCTTCGGCCGCAGCATCAACCAAGCTGCGCCGCTCGATATACGCGTCAATACCTTGAAAGGCAAACGCGATAAAGTGCTGCCATTGTTGCAAGCCGAAAGTGCCGATGCAGAGGCAACGCCTTATTCGCCTTGGGGCATCCGCCTGAAAAACAAAATCGCGCTTAACAAACACGAGCTGTTTTTGGACGGTACGCTGGAAGTTCAAGACGAAGGCAGCCAGCTGCTTGCTTTATTGGTGGGCGCAAAACGCGGCGAAATCATTGTCGATTTCTGTGCCGGTGCCGGCGGCAAAACCTTGGCTGTCGGTGCGCAAATGGCCAATAAAGGCAGAATCTACGCCTTCGACATCGCCGAAAAACGCCTTGCCAACCTCAAACCGCGTATGACCCGCGCCGGACTGACCAATATCCACCCCGAACGCATCAGCAGCGAACACGACAGCCGTATCGCCCGACTGGCAGGCAAAGCCGACCGTGTGTTGGTGGACGCGCCCTGCTCCGGTTTGGGTACTTTACGCCGCAATCCCGACCTCAAATACCGCCAATCTGCCGAGACCGTGGCCAACCTTTTGGAACAGCAACACAGCATCCTCGATGCTGCCTCCAAACTGGTAAAACCGCAAGGCCGCTTGGTTTACGCCACTTGCAGCATCCTGCCCGAAGAAAACGAGCTGCAAGTCGAACGTTTCCTGTCCGAACATCCCGAATTTGAACCCGTCAACTGCGCCGAACTGCTGCAAAACCTGAAGATTGATTTGGATACCGGAAAATACCTGCGCCTCGATTCGGCAAAGCACCAAACCGACGGCTTCTTCGCCGCCGTATTGCAACGCAAATAAACCGGTTTGAGACCTTTGCAATAACATAGGTTACTAAAATTTTATGCTCAATCTCATTTTCAAAATGCAAAACTTTTCTGATTTTTCCTACTTTTTGCTCAATATTAGGAAGGTTTTAGGCAATTGAAAATTTTTTGGCGCATTTTTATGCGTCAAATTTCGTTAACAGACTATTTTTGCAAAGGTCTCGGTTTGAACAAAATGCCGTCCGAACCCTTTTCAAAGCGTTCAGACGGCATTTCATCAATTATAGTGGATTAACAAAAATCAGTACGGCGTTGCCTCGCCTTAGCTCAAAGAGA
>NZ_KV815474.1:0-247 GCF_001814225.1 Neisseria sp. HMSC070F02
TTTGGGCTTATTCAAATTAGGGACACGCCCTAGTCATTTGTGTGTAATCTTTCCATCAATTGATATATTTAAATGCTTACCATCCCTACTAGCCCATCCAAGTTGCTCTCTTCCTGTTAATCATGGCACAGCGTATAAGCGTGGATTTGCAGTCCAATCTATATCGCTGATTCTATTCATTAAGCTAATTATGCTTATTCCTCAATCACAGTCTCCACCACCGAATGAATACTTTTAGGCAATTGCA
>NZ_KV815475.1:0-223 GCF_001814225.1 Neisseria sp. HMSC070F02
AAGGCGAGGCAACGCTGTACTGGTTTTTGTTAGTCCACTATAAAAAACGGCGGAAATATAGTGGATTAACAAATGCGGGAATGACGAAAAGCAACCTTTCCGCGTCCTTCCCGCGAAAGCGGGAATCTAGAACCCCTAACGTGGCAGGAATCTATCGGAAAAAACCGAAACCGAACAGACTGGATTCCCGCCTGCGCGGGAATGACGAAAAGCAACTTTTCCG
>NZ_KV815476.1:0-45424 GCF_001814225.1 Neisseria sp. HMSC070F02
CCATTTTAAAACAATTAGTAAAATCGAGTTTATCTTAGTTGTCCAGGACAGCCCCATTATTTTTATAACACCGTGAAGCCGCACAGCAGTTTGAACAGTGATACGCCGTTTGCGGGCTTACGAGTTTATTTTCCCGGCCTGCAGTTTGAGCAATACGGTGATTTCCTACGGTTAATACAAATGTTTACACATTGATACATTTCATTTATAGTTCCGCCTATTTGAAAATAGAAAATATGAATTCGACCGCAAGTAAAACCCTGAAAGGATTGTCGCTGGTGTTTTTCGCCTCTGGCTTCTGCGCCCTGATTTACCAGGTCAGCTGGCAGAGGCTTCTATTCAGTCACATAGGTATCGATTTGAGTTCGATTACTGTCATTATTTCTGTATTTATGGTCGGCTTGGGTGTAGGTGCGTATTTCGGTGGACGCATTGCTGACCGTTTTCCTTCAAGTATCATCCCCCTGTTTTGCATCGCTGAAGTATCCATCGGTCTGTTCGGTTTGGTAAGCAGGAGTCTGATTTCCGGCTTGGGGCATCTTTTAGTTGAGGCTGATTTGCCCATCATCGCTGCTGCCAATTTCCTCTTATTGCTGCTTCCTACCTTTATGATGGGCGCGACCTTGCCCTTGCTGACCTGTTTTTTTAACCGGAAAATACATAATGTTGGCGAGTCTATCGGTACCTTATATTTTTTCAACACTTTGGGTGCGGCACTCGGATCGCTTGCCGCCGCCGAATTTTTCTACGTCTTTTTTACCCTCTCCCAAACCATTGCGCTGACAGCCTGCTTTAACCTTCTGATTGCTGCTTCAGTATGGCTGCGTTACAGAAAGGATGGATATAGTGAACACTAAACCGAATACTAGTTTGATTTATATGCTTTCTTTCCTTAGCGGCTTATTGAGCTTGGGTATAGAAGTCTTGTGGGTAAGGATGTTTTCGTTCGCAGCACAGTCCGTGCCTCAGGCATTTTCATTTACTCTTGCCTGTTTTCTGACCGGTATCGCCGTCGGCGCGTATTTTGGCAAACGGATTTGCCGCAGCCGCTTTGTTGATATTCCCTTTATCGGGCAGTGCTTCTTGTGGGCGGGTATTGCCGACTTTTTGATTTTGGGTGCTGCGTGGTTGTTGACGGGTTTTTCCGGCTTCGTCCACCACGCCGGTATCTTCATTACCCTGTCTGCCGTCGTCAGAGGGTTGATTTTCCCGCTCGTACACCATGTGGGTACGGATGGCAACAAATCCGGACGACAGGTTTCCAATGTTTATTTCGCCAACGTTGCCGGCAGTGCATTGGGTCCGGTCCTTATCGGCTTTGTGATACTTGATTTCTTGTCCACCCAACAGATTTACCTGCTCATCTGTTTGATTTCTGCTGCTGTCCCTTTGTTTTGTACACTGTTCCAAAAAAGTCTCCGACTGAATGCAGTGTCGGTAGCAGTTTCCCTAATGTTCGGCATCCTCATGTTCCTACTGCCGGATTCTGTCTTTCAAAATATTGCTGACCGTCCGGATCGGCTGATTGAAAACAAACACGGCATTGTTGCGGTTTACCATAGAGATGGTGATAAGGTTGTTTATGGGGCGAATGTATACGACGGCGCATACAATACCGATGTATTCAATAGTGTCAACGGCATCGAACGTGCCTATCTGCTACCCTCCCTGAAGTCTGGCATACGCCGCATTTTCGTCGTTGGATTGAGTACAGGTTCGTGGGCGCGCGTCTTGTCTGCCATTCCGGAAATGCAGTCGATGATTGTTGCGGAAATCAATCCGGCATACCGTAGCCTTATCGCGGACGAGCCGCAAATCGCCCCGCTTTTGCAGGACAAACGTGTTGAAATTGTATTGGATGACGGTAGGAAATGGCTGCGTCGCCATCCTGATGAAAAATTCGACCTGATTTTGATGAATACGACTTGGTACTGGCGTGCCTATTCCACCAACCTGTTGAGTGCGGAATTTTTAAAACAGGTGCAAAGCCACCTTACCCCGGATGGTATTGTAATGTTTAATACCACGCACAGCCCGCATGCTTTTGCTACCGCCGTACACAGTATTCCCTATGCATACCGCTATGGGCATATGGTAGTCGGCTCGGCAACCCCGGTAGTTTTCCCTAATAAAGAACTGCTCAAGCAACGTCTCTCCCGGTTGATTTGGCCGGAAAGCGGCAGGCACGTATTTGACAGCAGCACCGTGGATGCTGCAGCACAAAAGGTTGTCTCTCGTATGCTGATTCAGATGACGGAACCTTCGGCTGGGGCGGAAGTCATTACCGACGATAATATGATTGTAGAATACAAATACGGCAGAGGGATTTAACCGTCTTAAAGGGTTTCAGGCAACGCAGGTTTTAGGTAACGTCCTGCTAGTTCAAAAAAACCGCATCACAGCAGTCGGGACAAAATGGTTTAAACATTTTGTCCCGAATTCTTATTCCTATATATAGTGGATTAACAAAAATCAGGACAAGGCGGACGAAGCCGCAGACAGTACAGATAGTACGGAACCGATTCACTTGGTGCTTAGCACCTTTAGAGAATCGTTCTCTTCGAGCTAGGGCGAGGCAACGCCGTACTGGTTTTTGTTAATCCACTATAACTACGAATTACGGTGTAAAAATTTATATGACCTTATAAAATCAAATAAGAATCGTTATCATAACATGATTGTATTTATTGGGTTTTTTTGGGCGTTTTGCCGATATTTACCTTTTAATGGTTTTTGAAATTCGCTAAAATACGAAATTATTGTAGAAATTTTGTTAACGGATTTGGGTGTAACCATGTTGTCCGCTTACTTTCCCGTCTTTGTCTTTATCCTCATCGGCCTCGCGGCCGGCGTACTGTTTATCCTGCTCGGCACAATTTTGGGCTCGAAACGTCACTATGCCGAAAAAGACGCACCTTACGAATGCGGTTTTGAAGCCTTTGAAAACGCCAGGATGAAGTTCGACGTGCGCTATTACCTCGTCGCCATCCTCTTTATCCTGTTTGATTTGGAGGTCGCGTTTATGCTGCCGTGGGCGGTGGTGTTTAAAGAATTGGGCGCGTACGGCTTCTGGTCTATGCTGGTGTTTATCGTCGTTCTGACGGTAGGCTTTGTTTACGAATGGAAAAAAGGTGCGCTGGAATGGGAATAGAAGGCGTTTTGAAAAAAGGTTTCATCACCACCAGCGCGGATACGGTGTTGAACTATATGCGTACCGGTTCATTGTGGCCGGTTACTTTCGGCTTGGCCTGCTGCGCCGTGGAAATGATGCACGCGGGTATGGCGCGTTATGACCTTGACCGCTTCGGCATCATTTTCCGTCCGTCCCCACGTCAGGCCGACCTGATGATTGTGGCAGGTACGCTGACCAATAAAATGGCGCCCGCCCTGCGCCGCGTATACGACCAGCTTGCCGAGCCGCGCTGGGTATTGTCTATGGGCTCGTGTGCCAACGGCGGCGGTTATTATCACTATTCTTATTCCGTTGTGCGCGGTGCCGACCGCGTCGTGCCGGTAGATGTTTATGTGCCGGGTTGTCCGCCGACTGCGGAAGCCCTGATTTACGGCCTGATTCAGCTCCAACAAAAAATCAAGCGCACTTCCACCATCGCGCGTGACGAGTAAGGAGAGGACGATATGGCAAGCATTCAAAACTTATACGAGACCGTCGTCGGTGTGCTTGGCGATCAGGCAAGCAAAGTCATTTCAGCTTTGGGCGAGATTACCGTCGAGTGTCTGCCCGAACACTATATTTCCGTCATGACCGCATTGCGCGACCATGAAGAACTGCATTTTGAGCTTCTGGTTGACTTGTGCGGTGTCGATTACAGCACTTACAAAAACGAAGTATGGCAGGGCAAACGCTTCGCCGTCGTCAGCCAGCTTCTTTCCGTTAAAAACAATCAGCGCATCCGCGTACGCGTCTGGGTTTCAGACGACGACTTCCCCGTGGTCGAATCCGTCGTCGATATTTACAACAGCGCGGATTGGTACGAACGCGAAGCCTTCGATATGTACGGCATTATGTTTAACAACCACCCGGACTTGCGCCGCATCCTGACCGATTACGGTTTCGTTGGACATCCGTTCCGCAAAGACTTCCCGATTTCCGGCTATGTGGAAATGCGTTACGACGAAGAGCAAAAACGCGTGATTTACCAACCTGTTACCATCGAGCCGCGCGAGATCACGCCGCGTATCGTCCGTGAGGAGAACTACGGTGGCCAATAAATTAAGAAACTACACCATCAACTTCGGCCCGCAACACCCTGCGGCGCACGGCGTATTGCGTATGATTTTGGAGTTGGACGGCGAACAAATCGTCCGTGCCGACCCGCATATCGGCCTCCTGCACCGCGGTACTGAAAAACTGGCTGAAACCAAAACCTATCTGCAAGCCCTGCCTTATATGGACAGGCTGGACTACGTTTCCATGATGGTCAACGAGCAGGCATACTGCTTGGCGGTAGAAAAACTCGCCGGAATTGATGTACCTATCCGCGCCCAATACATCCGCGTGATGTTCGCCGAAGTAACGCGCATCCTCAATCACTTGATGGGCATCGGTTCGCACGCATTCGACATTGGTGCGATGACCGCCATCCTTTATGCCTTCCGCGACCGCGAAGAGTTGATGGACTTGTACGAAGCCGTGTCCGGCGCACGTATGCACGCAGCCTACTTCCGTCCCGGCGGCGTTTACCGCGACCTGCCCGACTTCATGCCCAAATACGAGGGCAGCAAATTCCGCAATGCCAAAGTATTGAAGCAGCTCAACGAATCCCGCGAAGGCACGATGCTCGACTTTATCGATGCCTTCTGCGAACGTTTCCCGAAAAACATCGACACACTCGAAACCCTCCTGACCGACAACCGTATTTGGAAACAGCGTACCGTCGGCATCGGCGTCGTCTCCCCCGAACGTGCCATGCAAAAAGGCTTTACCGGCGTGATGTTGCGCGGTTCGGGCGTGGAATGGGACGTGCGTAAGACACAGCCTTACGAAGTGTACGACAAAATGGATTTCGACATCCCTGTCGGCGTGAACGGCGACTGCTACGACCGCTACCTCTGCCGTATGGAAGAAATGCGTCAATCCGTACGCATCATCAAACAATGTTCCGAGTGGTTGCGTGTCAATCCGGGTCCGGTCATTACCACAAACCACAAATTCGCTCCGCCCAAACGTACCGAAATGAAAACAGGTATGGAAGACCTGATTCACCATTTCAAACTCTTTACCGAGGGTATGCACGTTCCCGAGGGCGAGACCTACACCGCTGTCGAACATCCGAAAGGCGAGTTCGGCGTTTACATCATTTCAGACGGCGCAAACAAACCCTACCGCCTGAAAATCCGCGCACCCGGCTTCGCCCATCTGCAAGGCATGGACGAAATGGCAAAAGGCCACATGCTCGCCGACGTCGTTGCCATCATCGGTACGCAGGACATCGTATTCGGGGAGGTTGACCGATAATGTTATCCGCAGAGTCCTTAAAACAAATCGACACAGAACTGGCGAAATATCCCGCCGACCAACGCCGTTCCGCCATCATGGGTGCGTTGCGTATCGCCCAAACCGAAAAAGGCTGGCTCGCCCCCGAAACCATCGCTTTTGTTGCCGACTATATCGGCATCACGCCTGCACAAGCCTACGAAGTCGCCACTTTCTACAATATGTACGACCTTGAGCCTGTCGGCAAATACAAACTGACCGTTTGTACCAACCTGCCCTGCGCCCTGCGCGGCGGTATGGCTACCGGCGAATACCTCAAACAAAAACTCGGTATCGGCTACGGCGAAACTACCCCTGACGGCAAGTTTACCCTTGTCGAAGGCGAATGCATGGGCGCATGCGGCGACGCTCCCGTTATGCTGGTCAACAACCACAGCATGTGCAGCTTTATGACCGAAGAAGCGATTGAGAAGAAACTGGCGGAGTTGGAGTAGGTCGTCTGAAACGACGATTTAAACGTAGGTCGGATACTTGTAGCCGACAGAGTGGGTAAAAAGGCAAAATGTCGGATTTAAGAATCCGCCCTACTGAAATACCGAAATGCCGTCATTCCCGCGCAGGCGGGAATCCACCGGTAAGATTCGGTTTCTGAATTTAATAAGACATTGCTTACCATTGAGGATGGATTCCCGCCTGCGCGGGAATGACGACAGACAAGCAAGTGGTCGAGATCCAACAAAAACGATTAAAGGTCGTCTGAAAATATCGATTTGATAAACTAGATTTTATTTCAGACGACGTTACAAGCCGGTACACAAAGACATCTTAAGGTCGTCTGAAACAGCGGCCGCAACCGATACGAAAACAAACAGGCACACCAAAAATGGCTATTTACCAATCAGGCGTGATTTTTGACCAAGTGGATACCGCCAATCCCGATTGCTGGACATTGGACGAATACGTCAAACGTGGCGGTTATACCGCCCTGCGTAAAATCCTGTCCGAAAACATCTCGCAAACCGATGTGATTGACGAAGTCAAAACCTCCGGCTTGCGCGGTCGTGGCGGTGCGGGCTTCCCGACCGGTTTGAAATGGAGCTTTATGCCCCGTTCTTTCCCCGGCGAAAAGTACGTCGTTTGCAACACCGACGAAGGCGAGCCGGGTACATTTAAAGACCGCGACATTATTATGTTCAACCCCCATGCCCTGATTGAAGGCATGATTATCGCCGGTTACGCGATGGGCGCGAAAGCCGGTTACAACTATATCCACGGCGAAATTTTTGAAGGCTACCAACGCTTTGAGGCCGCTTTGGAGCAGGCGCGTGCCGCAGGCTTTTTGGGTAAAAATATTTTGGGTTCGGATTTTGAATTCGAACTCTTCGCCCACCACGGCTACGGTGCATACATCTGCGGCGAAGAAACCGCATTGCTTGAATCGCTGGAAGGCAAAAAAGGCCAGCCGCGCTTTAAACCGCCATTCCCTGCTTCGTTCGGCCTGTACGGCAAACCGACTACCATCAACAATACCGAAACTTTCTCCTCCGTTTCATTCATTATCCGTGACGGCGGACAGGCATTTGCCGATAAAGGTATTCCGAATGCAGGCGGTACCAAATTATTCTGTATTTCCGGCCATGTCGAGCGTCCGGGCAACTATGAAGTGCCATTGGGCACACCGTTTGCCGAAGTCTTGAAAATGGCAGGCGGTATGCGCGGCGGCAAAAAACTCAAGGCCGTTATTCCTGGCGGTTCGTCCGCGCCCGTATTGCCTGCCGACATCATGATGCAGACAAATATGGACTACGACTCGATTTCCAAAGCAGGCTCGATGCTGGGTTCTGGCGCGATTATCGTCATGGACGAAGACGTGTGCATGGTGAAAGCCCTTGAGCGCCTGAGCTACTTCTACTACGACGAGTCTTGCGGCCAATGTACGCCTTGCCGAGAAGGCACCGGCTGGCTTTACCGCATCGTCCACCGCATCGTAGAAGGCAAAGGCCGCATGGAAGATTTGGATTTGCTGGATTCTGTCGGCAACCAAATGGCAGGCCGCACCATCTGCGCCCTTGCCGATGCCGCCGTCTTCCCCGTCCGAAGCTTTACCAAGCATTTCCGTGATGAGTTTGTGCATTACATCGAACACGGCGGACCGATGAAAGAGCATAAGTGGGGAGGGTGGTAATGGTGGAAGCTAAAATTTTTATTCTATACGGTGCAGCCAACAAAGGTAAGAGTACGACACTCAATACGCTTTTTAATCAGATTTGTTGGAAATTTTCTAAATTTCTAGTCTTTTTTGAAAGACATGGAAATGGCTTAGATTTTGTTGCAGTATTTGATCATGAAGGTCAGAGAATTGGTTTTTATTCATCTGGTGATAATGAATACGAGGTTAGGAGAAATTTATACAAACTTTATTCGCATAATTGTGATTTTATTTTTGGCACGTCAAGGACACGGGGTGGTAGTTGCGATGCAGTAGGATGTTATGCAGAGTTATTGCATGGCGATGTAAATATAATTAATTGGTGTGAAAAGTTTGAGCCTACAGATGAAGACAATGAGCGTGCTGTTAAAGAGTTATTTAAGTCATTTAAAAATATAATAAATGAGTTATAGTTTTAGTTGGTTTTATATTGGTTAAAAGCAAAATGCTAAAAATTTAACTTTGCCGTCATTCCCGCGTAGGCGGGAATCCATAGTGGAATTTACAGAACCCGATATTTGAAAAGCAGTTGCCGAAATTCAAAAAATGGATTCCCGCCTGTGCGGGAATGACGGCAAGGTGGCAGTAAACGTTTTAAACAGTATTGATTGTCAATGAAACTCAAAAGGCCGTCTGAAACCCATTTTTCAGACGACCTCCATAAAAGATTATTTATCAAATACCCGTAACTAGGAACGAACCATGTTACAAATCGAAATCGACGGCAAACAAGTATCTGTGGAGCAGGGCGCGACGGTGATTGAAGCCGCGCACAAGCTCGGTACTTATATTCCGCATTTCTGTTACCACAAAAAACTTTCCATCGCCGCCAACTGCCGTATGTGTCTGGTGAACGTAGAAAAAGCCCCAAAACCCCTGCCTGCCTGTGCCACGCCGGTTACAGACGGCATGATTGTGCGTACGCATTCGGCAAAAGCCCGAGAGGCGCAGGAAGGCGTGATGGAGTTCCTGCTCATCAACCATCCGCTTGATTGTCCGACCTGCGACCAAGGCGGGGAATGCCAGTTGCAGGATTTGGCGGTGGGCTACGGAAAAACCACCAGCCGCTACACCGAAGAAAAACGTTCCGTCGTCGGCAAAGACATGGGGCCTTTGGTTTCCGCCGAGGAAATGAGCCGCTGTATCCACTGCACCCGCTGCGTTCGTTTCACTGAAGAAATCGCCGGTTTGCAGGAAATTGCGATGGTGAATCGCGGCGAACACTCCGAAATCATGCCCTTTATCGGCAAAACGGTGGAAACCGAGCTGTCGGGCAACGTCATCGATTTGTGTCCTGTCGGCGCATTGACCAGCAAACCGTTCCGCTTCAACGCGCGTACTTGGGAATTGAACCGCCGCAAATCCGTTTCCGCCCATGACGCTTTGGGCAGCAACCTGATTATACAAACCAAAGACCATACCGTCCGCCGCGTGTTGCCGCTGGAAAACGAAGCGATTAACGAATGTTGGCTGTCTGACCGCGACCGTTTTGCCTATGAAGGCCTGTATCACGAAAGCCGTTTGAAAAACCCGAAAATCAAACAGGGCGGCGAGTGGATGGACGTGGATTGGAAAACCGCGTTGGAATATGTCCACAGCGCAATTAAATGTATCGCCAAAGACGGCAACCAAAATCAAGTCGGCGTTTGGGCCAATCCGATGAATACGGTTGAAGAGCTGTATTTGGCCAAAAAGCTTGCCGACGGCTTGGGTGTTAAAAACTTTGCCACCCGTCTGCGCCAACAAGACAAACGTCTTTCAGACGGCATTAAAGGTGCGCAATGGTTGGGACAAAGCATTGAATCGCTGGCGGACAACGATGCCGTATTGGTAGTCGGTGCGAACCTGCGCAAAGAACAGCCGCTTCTGACCGCCCGCCTGCGCCGCGCCGCTAAAGACCGCATGGCTTTGAGCGTATTGGCAAGCAGTAAAGAAGAATTGTTTATGCCGCTTCTGTCTCAAGAAGCCGTACATCCCGACGAGTGGGCAGGTCGTCTGAAAAACCTGTCTGCCGATGCGGAACACGCCGTTACCGCCAGCCTGAAAAACGCTGAAAAAGCAGCGGTGATTTTGGGCGCGGAAGTGCAAAACCATCCTGATTACGCCGCCATTTATGCCGCCGCGCAAGAGCTGGCGGACGCGACCGGCGCAGTGCTGGGTATTTTGCCGCAAGCCGCCAACAGTGTTGGTGCGGATGTCTTGAATGTAAACTCCGGCGAGAGCGTTGCCGAAATGGCAAACGCGCCGAAACAGGCAGTCTTGTTGCTCAACGTCGAGCCGGAAATTGATACGGTTGACGGTGCAAAAGCCGTAGCCGCGTTGAAACAGGCAAAAAGCGTGATGGCGTTTACGCCGTTTGTCAGCGAAACGCTGCTGGACGTGTGCGACGTGTTGTTGCCGATTGCACCGTTTACCGAAACCTCAGGCAGCTTCATCAATATGGAAGGCCGTCTGCAATCTTTCCACGGCGTGGTACAAGGCTTCGGCGATTCGCGTCCGATGTGGAAAGTATTGCGCGTATTGGGCAATCTGTTTGACCTGAAAGGTTTTGAATATCACGATACCGCTGCGATTCTGAAAGACGCGCTGGATGCAGAAAGCCTGCCGTCCAAACTGGACAACCGTAGCACATGGACAGGGGAGGGCGTTCAGACGGCCTCAGACCGCCTTGTCCGTGTCGGCGGCGTCGGTATTTATCACACTGATTCTATCGTGCGCCGTTCCGCACCGTTGCAAGAAACCAGCCATGCCGCCGTGCCTGCCGCGCGTGTAAATCCGAACACTTTGGCACGCTTGGGCCTGCAAGACGGACAAATTGCTGTCGCCAAACAAAACGGCGCAAGCGTATCGGTTGCCGTCAAAGCCGATGCCGGTTTGCCTGAAAACGTGGTGCATCTGCCGCTGCATACCGAAAATGCCGCGCTGGGTGCGTTGATGGACACTATTGAACTGGCGGGAGCTTGATCATGCAAGAATGGTTCCAAAACCTCTTTGCCGCAACGCTCGGTCTGGGCGATTTGGGTATTACCGTAGGCTTGGTGGTATCCGTCATCGTCAAAATTGTGATTATCCTGATTCCGCTGATTCTGACCGTTGCCTACCTGACGTATTTCGAACGTAAAGTCATCGGCTTTATGCAGCTTCGTGTCGGCCCGAACGTAACCGGCCCGTGGGGTCTGATTCAGCCGTTTGCCGACGTGTTCAAACTCTTGTTTAAAGAAGTAACCCGTCCGAAGTTGTCAAACAAAGCCCTGTTCTACATCGGCCCGATTATGTCGCTCGCCCCGTCTTTTGCGGCATGGGCAGTGATTCCGTTCAACGAAGAATGGGTGCTGACCAATATCAATATCGGCCTTTTGTACATCCTGATGATTACCTCGCTGTCGGTTTACGGCGTGATCATCGCGGGCTGGGCTTCCAACTCCAAATATTCGTTCCTGGGCGCAATGCGTGCCTCCGCGCAAAGCATTTCTTACGAAATCGCCATGAGTGCCGCGCTGGTGTGCGTCGTGATGGTATCGGGCAGTATGAACTTCTCCGACATCGTTGCCGCGCAAGCCAAAGGTATTGCCGGCGGTTCGGTATTCTCGTGGAACTGGCTGCCGCTCTTCCCCATCTTCATCGTTTATCTGATTTCCGCCGTTGCCGAAACCAACCGTGCGCCGTTTGACGTGGCAGAGGGTGAGTCTGAAATCGTTGCCGGTCACCACGTCGAATATTCCGGCTTCGCGTTCGCGCTGTTCTTCCTTGCCGAATACATTTTCATGATTCTGATTGCCGCGCTGACATCGTTGATGTTCCTCGGTGGCTGGTTGTCTCCGTTCCCGCAAAGCTGGGGCTTTATCGGTACGCCTTCCGCATTCTGGATGTTCGTGAAAATGGCGGCGGTTCTGTACTGGTACCTGTGGATCCGTGCAACCTTCCCGCGCTACCGTTACGACCAAATCATGCGTTTGGGCTGGAAAGTGCTGATTCCGATCGGCTTCGCCTACATCGTGGTTTTGGGCGTGTGGATGATTTCACCGCTGAATTTGTGGAAATAAGTTTCAGACGGCATCTTGAGGCCGTCTGAACAAAGCGATTTTGAATACCTAACGAAATCCCTGTTTTGAGGGAACATAATATGGCTAACTTAGTAAAAACCTTTCTGCTTGGCGAATTGGTAAAAGGTATGGGCGTAACGCTCAAAAACTTTTTCGCCCGCAAAGACACGATTTATTTTCCCGAAGAGAAAACGCCGCAATCCGTGCGTTTCCGCGGCCTGCACGCGCAACGCCGTTATCCGAACGGCGAAGAGCGCTGTATTGCGTGTAAATTGTGTGAGGCAGTTTGTCCGGCAATGGCGATTAACATCGAATCGGAAGAACGTGAAGACGGTACCCGCCGCACCAAGCGTTACGACATCGATCTGACCAAGTGCATCTTCTGCGGTTTCTGCGAAGAGGCCTGCCCGACCGATGCGATTGTGGAAACCCATATTTTTGAATACCACGGCGAGAAAAAAGGCGACTTGCACATGACCAAGCCGATTCTTTTGGCCATTGGCGATAAATACGAAGCTGAAATAGCCAAACGCAAAGCCGCTGACGCGCCGTATCGTTAATGCTTTGGGGCTTCTTGGAAGGTTTTAAATATGGAAGGACTGATTAATGCATTGAAATATTTAGCCGAACATGAGCCAATAGATAATTTTGAAGAAATTAGAACTAGAAATAGTCCGATTGAGTTGCCAAGTGGATTAAGTAATTTTGAACAAAATATTTTTTTAAAAGAAAATTTATCCCCAAAATTACAAAATGATGATAGCTTGAAGACGCATTATTGGATTATCCGTGAATGGGGTGGGATTAAAAGTTTTAAACAATCTGCTGAAAATAGCCAGCTTATTCGTCAATTTTTATCGGAACTTAATTCGGGAAAATTGAGTAGTGGTTTGTTGAAAATTTCATCATTATCTAAATTGGCTTCTTTTATAGATTGTGAGCGATTCGCCATTTATGATTCACGCGCTATTTTTTCGTTGAATTGGTTGTTGTTTAAATTTACAAATGCAGATTTGTTTTTTCAGCCACAAGGTAGAAATAGGGAACTAGAAATCCGAAATATGAACGTATTGTTTCATTTTTCTGATATCAAACCGAATTATCGGAAACCAGACGTTTCGTTTCATCAATATTGTGGATTGTTACAAGATTTGGCGAAACAAGTTTATGGTAAACAAGCAAAACCGTATCACATAGAAATGTTGTTATTCAAAATTGCGACAACGTGGATTTGTGCGGATATGGATCAACTGATTAAGTTTGATTGTTTGCGTAACCAGGATTTTCAGACTGCTTGAAACCATATTTTTGATTAATAAAGAAAGCATAGACTATGACTTTCCAACTGATTTTATTTTATATTTTTGCAGTGATAATTCTTTATGGCGCGATCAAAACCGTCACCGCTAAAAATCCTGTTCACGCCGCTTTGCATCTGGTGTTGACCTTCTGCGTGAGCGCGATGCTTTGGATGCTGATGCAGGCTGAGTTTTTGGGCGTGACGCTGGTGGTGGTTTACGTCGGCGCCGTGATGGTGTTGTTCCTGTTCGTCGTGATGATGTTGAACATCGACATTGAAGAAATGCGTGCCGGTTTCTGGCGGCACGCGCCTGTTGCCGGTGTGGTCGGCACATTGTTGGCAGTTGCCCTGATTCTGATTCTGGTCAATCCGAAAACCGACCTTGCCGCATTTGGGCTGATGAAAGACATTCCCGCCGATTACAACAACATCCGCGATTTGGGCAGCCGTATTTATACCGACTATCTGCTGCCGTTTGAATTGGCGGCGGTATTGCTGCTGTTGGGCATGGTAGCCGCGATTGCGCTGGTTCACCGTAAAACCACCAATCCGAAACGCATGGATCCTGCCGACCAAGTTAAAGTACGTGCCGACCAAGGCCGTATGCGTCTGGTGAAAATGGAAGCGGTCAAACCGCAAGTCGAATCTGCCGAAGAAAGCGAAGTTTCAGACGGTCTCAAGCCGGAAGGGGAGGGCAAAGCATGATTACCTTGACGCATTATCTGGTATTGGGCGCGCTCCTGTTCGGTATCAGCGCGATGGGCATCTTTATGAACCGCAAAAACGTGCTGGTCTTGCTGATGTCCATCGAGCTGATGCTTTTGGCGGTGAACTTCAACTTTATCGCCTTCTCGCAACATTTGGGCGATACCGCCGGACAGATTTTCGTATTCTTCGTACTGACCGTTGCCGCTGCCGAATCTGCCATCGGTTTGGCGATTATGGTATTGGTGTACCGCAACCGACAAACAATCAACGTTGCCGATTTGGATGAGTTGAAAGGGTAAAGGTAGGTTGGGTCGAAACCTGACAAGACACCGATGCCGTCTGAAAACCCGATAGGAAAAACGATGAAATCCATAGACGAACAAAGCCTGCATAATGCCCGCCGCCTGTTTGAAAGCGGCGACATCGACCGTATCGAAGTCGGTACCACCGCGGGCCTGCAACAGATTCACCGTTACCTGTTCGGCGGCTTATATGATTTTGCGGGTCAAATCAGGGAAGACAACATTTCCAAAGGCGGTTTTCGTTTTGCCAACGCCATGTATTTAAAAGAGGCTTTGGTTAAAATCGAGCAGATGCCCGAGCGGACTTTTGAAGAAATCATCGCCAAATATGTTGAAATGAACATTGCCCATCCGTTTTTGGAGGGTAATGGCAGAAGTACCCGCATCTGGCTGGATTTGGTGCTGAAAAAAAACCTGAAAAAAGTCGTGAACTGGCAAAATGTAAGTAAAACCCTGTATTTGCAGGCGATGGAACGCAGCCCCGTCAACGATTTAGAACTGCGCTTTCTGTTAAAGGACAACCTGACTGACGATGTGGACAACCGTGAAATCATCTTTAAAGGTATCGAGCAGTCGTATTATTACGAAGGGTATGAAAAAGGCTGAGGGTCGTCTGAAAAGCGATTTCAGACTGTTTCAGACGACCTGATTCGGTAGGTGATCAGACGGGAGCGGATGAGAAAAGAAATTCTGGGTAAGAATAATCCGGTCTGAAATATTGGAAGAAGAATGATGGATAAAAATCAGTTAGAACAAGAATTTCATAAAGCCATGTTAAATATTTATCAGGAGGCTTTGAATTTGCCGCAACCTTACAAGGCGACACGATTTTTACAAATTGTAAATGAATTTGGTGGTAAAGAGGCGGCGGATAAATTATTGAGTACGGGGGAAAAGAAGACTCAGACCGGTTTTACAGAGCTGATTTTGAGTGGTGGCGGAGTCCACGCCTTGAAATACAGTATGGAATATCTGGTGTTACAAAAGCCGTGGTGTGATTTATTTACTGAAGAGCAATTAGCTGTGGCACGCAAACGATTGGAGCGTGTTGGATTTGTTTTTCCGAAGTAATTTTGTACGAAACAAACATAGATTTTTAAATCAATCGGATTCAATCAAATGAACGACATGACTTTATATCTCATCATCGCCCTCGTGCCTTTGGCAGGCTCGCTGATTGCGGGTTTGTTCGGCAACAAAATCGGACGTGCCGGCGCGCATACGGTTACGATACTCGGTGTGGCGGTGTCTGCCGTGCTGTCGGCTTATGTGCTGTGGGGATTCCTCAATGGCAGCCGTGCCAAGTTTGACGAAAACGTCTATACCTGGCTGACGATGGGCGGTTTGGATTTCTCCGTCGGCTTCTTGGTTGATACGATGACGGCGATGATGATGGTCGTGGTAACGGGCGTGTCGTTGATGGTGCATATCTACACCATCGGCTATATGCACGACGAAAAAGTCGGCTACCAACGCTTCTTCAGCTACATTTCTTTGTTTACATTCAGCATGTTGATGCTGATTATGAGCAACAACTTCATCCAGCTCTTCTTCGGTTGGGAAGCGGTGGGTTTGGTGTCGTATCTCTTGATCGGTTTCTATTTCAAACGCCCGAGCGCGACATTTGCCAACCTGAAAGCCTTTTTGATCAACCGTGTCGGCGACTTCGGCTTTTTGCTCGGTATCGGCTTGGTGCTTGCCTATTTCGGCGGCAGCCTGCGCTATCAGGACGTATTTGCCTATCTGCCCAACGTCCAAAATGCCACTATCCAGCTTTTCCCCGGTGTGGAATGGTCTTTGATTACCGTAACCTGCCTGATCCTGTTTGTGGGCGCGATGGGTAAATCGGCACAATTCCCACTGCACGTTTGGCTGCCTGATTCGATGGAAGGCCCGACCCCGATTTCTGCATTGATTCACGCCGCAACCATGGTTACCGCCGGTTTGTTCATGGTATCGCGTATGTCGCCGATTTATGAGATGAGCAGCACTGCGCTGTCTGTCATCATGGTAATCGGTGCGATTACTGCCCTGTTTATGGGCTTCTTGGGCGTGATTCAAAACGACATCAAACGTGTGGTTGCGTATTCCACCCTGTCGCAATTGGGCTATATGACCGTGGCTTTGGGCGCGTCCGCCTATTCCGTGGCGATGTTCCATGTGATGACCCACGCTTTCTTCAAAGCCTTGTTGTTCTTGGCGGCAGGCAGCGCGATTATCGGTATGCACCATGACCAAGACATGCGCCATATGGGCAACCTGAAAAAATATATGCCGATTACTTGGCTGACCATGCTGATCGGTAACTTGTCGCTGATTGGTACGCCGTTCTTCTCCGGCTTCTATTCCAAAGATTCAATTATCGAAGCGGCGAAATACAGCACCCTTCCCGGCAGCGGCTTTGCTTATTTTGCCGTCCTCGCCAGCGTGTTCGTTACCGCGTTTTACGCATTCCGCCAATACTTTATGGTGTTCCACGGCGAAGAAAAATGGCGCAGCCTGCCTGAACATCATGACGATCATCATGGCGAAGAGCATCACGGCTTGGGTAAAAACGACAATCCGCACGAAAGCCCGTTGGTTGTTACCCTGCCTTTGATTTTGCTTGCCATTCCGTCCGTCATCATCGGCTACGTTGTTATCGAGCCTATGCTCTACGGCGATTTTTTCAAGGATGTGATTTTCGTCAACGCCGACGCGCATCCGACCATGCACATCATGAAGGAAGAGTTCCACGGCGCATTGGCAATGGTATCGCACAGCCTGCATTCGCCTGTACTCTACCTCGCTATCGCAGGTGTATTGAGCGCATGGCTCCTGTACGTCAAACTGCCGCACCTGCCTGCGAAAATTGCACAGATATTCCGTCCGATTTATGTTTTGTTTGAAAACAAATACTACCTCGACGTCCTGTATTTCAACGTTTTTGCCAAAGGCACGCGCGCATTGGGTACCTTCTTCTGGAAAGTCGGCGATACCGCCATTATCGACAACGGTATTGTCAACGGCTCTGCCAGACTGGTCGGCGCGATTGCCGCGCAAGTGCGTAAAGCCCAAACCGGCTTTATCTACACCTACGCCGCCGCTATGGTATTCGGCGTATTGGTCTTGCTCGGCATGACCTTCTGGGGCTTGTTCAGATAAAGGCGGGTTTCAGACGACCTGTTGATAGTTTTGTAGAGGTCGTCTGAAAAGAACCATTCAATTTGTAGGTCGGATACTTGTATCCGACATGAACAAGAAAACAGTACAGCGTGTCGGATTCGAGAATCCGACTAAGGCATATCGGGATTGTTCAGATAAAAATGAGATTTTCAGACGACGTTTAGGTCGTCTGAAAAAAGAAACTTGAGAAACAATGTCAAACACACAAACCATCTGCTCTGCCGACTTCACCGCTTCCCGCGCATGGGGCGCACTCGACATCGCCAATATGAACGGCACCACTGTGCGCCTGCACTGGACGGACCAGCCCTACAAATGGCACGTCAACGACGGCGAGGAAGTGTTTGCCGTGATGGACGGCGAAGTGGACATGCACTACCGTGAAAACGGCGAAGAGCACATAGCACGGCTGCGAAGCGGCGACATCTTTTATGCCGGCATCGGCGCGGAACACGTCGCCCACCCGCGCGGCGAAACGCGGATTTTAGTGATTGAGAAAGAAGGCAGTGTTTAGGGCGGATACGCATAAGTATTATGTGCTTTTTCAGGTATCCTGAAAATCATAAATCTATCAACGAGACTTTAATCATGGCAAATCTAAATGTGAGTAGTAAAAAAATTATTAATCTGCTAGGTAATCAAGATATGCAGGAAAAATATTTTATCATTCCTGAATATCAACGCCCCTATCGCTGGGATACCGAAAAATGCGCCGTATTATGGTCTGATATTGTGGATTTTCGCCAGTCGTCCACAGGAAAAAATGAAGAATATTTTCTTGGTACAATCGTTGTTTGCCCCAATGAAAAAGGTAATTTGGAAGTAATTGATGGGCAACAGCGTTTAACATCATTACTGCTGTTATTGCGTGCGTTTTATCGAGTTTTAGAGCAAACGGAAAGTACCCCCGATACCGCAGCCAAAATTACCACACTTAAAAGCAAAATTGCCCCCTGTATTTGGGATGTTGATGTTCTAACGGCTGAAATTACCGATAGAACCGCAATCCGGCTGCATACGCAAGTTGCCACAGAAACAGATAACGAAATTTTGCACGAGATTTTGGCAAACGGTGAAATCTCAGAAGAGTGTCGTTCTAATTACGCCGTTAATTATTTGTATTTCCTGAAACAGTGCCAAGAATACGCCAGAACCAACCCAATGGATTGGTATCATCTTTGTTTAACTATTTTGAATGACTGTATTTTACTTCCGATTGAAAGTGACAGTTTAAATAGTGCATTAACCATATTTTCCACATTAAACGATAGGGGCTTGCCTTTGTCGGATGCAGATATTTTTAAAGCCAGGCTTTATAAGATGGCGCAGCAGAAAGATAAATTTGTTGAACAATGGAAGGAACTTGTTGCGTTGGCAGAGGGTGCATCTATTTCCGTAGATGATTTGTTCCGCTATTACACCCATGTATTAAGGGCGAAAGAAAAGATTACGGATAAAGAAATTGGGCTTCGCCGTTTTTATACTGACAACCGAAACAAACAGTTGGAAAACGAAAATTTGTTCAATCACTTAATTGAGCTGGCTGGATTTTGGCAGGATATTAACAACAGCAAAACTAACCAAGACGTGGAAACTTCGAACTTTGTAAATGACGAGGCGGCCAAGTGGCTGCAATGTCTGAATGTCTATCCTAATGAGTTTTGGAAATACGCCGCGAGTGTGTTCTTCATTGCAAACAAGGGTGCGCAATCCTTTAAAGATGATTTTGCAGCATTATTAAAACAGCTTACTGCATTTTTGTATGCTAAATTTTTAGTTGCGCCAACCGTAACCGCAATTAAAGATGATATTTATAAATTATGTGTTGCGATTTATCACGGTGAAAAAAACGCTTTATCATATGTTATGCCTGCACCCATACACTATGAACAAAATACAGGACGTATAACTAAAGGGTTGTTAATGATTAATGCTTATCTATTTGATGAAAAGCAGAAATTATTGCCAACTAAAACTGAAATCGAACATATCTTTCCGAAAAAATGGCAGGAAACTAACTATAATGGTTGGTCAATCATAGATGCGGAACAATATTTAGAACAACTAGGTAATAAAATTGTTTTTGAAAAACGGTTAAATATTCAGGCAGGTAACGGCTATTTTGGTAAGAAAAAGGAGCAATATCAAAAATCCGATATTGTTGAAGTGCGTGAATTAGCAGGTGAAAATGCCAATGATTGGTTACCGAGTGATATTCAGAAACGCCAGCAGCAGATTGTGGATAGATTGAAACAGTTTTTCGATAATTGTTTTGAAGCAGCCAGCATCCCCAAAAAAAATTAACTTTTCCAATAACCTCCAAACCAAACAGGTAACGCAATGTTTTCTAACCATCTTCTCAGCTTGGCAATATGGATACCCATCGCCGCAGGTGTGCTGGTTTTGGCAACGGGGTCGGACAGCCGTGCGCTGCTTGCCCGCGTGCTCGCCTTCATGGGTGCGCTTGCCGGTTTCTTGGTAACGCTGCCCCTGTTTACCGGTTTCGACCGTTTGAGCGGCGGCTATCAATTTACCGAGTTCCACGAGTGGATTCCGCTGCTGAAAATCAACTATGCATTGGGCGTGGACGGTATTTCAGTGCTCTTTATCATCTTGAATGCGTTTATTACGCTGTTGGTGGTATTGGCCGGTTGGGAAGTTATTCAGAAACGTCCGGCGCAGTATATGGCGGCATTCCTGATGATGTCGGGTTTGATTAACGGCGCGTTTGCCGCACAGGATGCGATTCTGTTTTATGTGTTCTTCGAGGGTATGCTGATTCCGCTGTACCTGATTATCGGTGTATGGGGTGGCCCGCGCCGCGTTTATGCGTCGGTCAAGCTGTTCCTCTATACGCTGATGGGTTCGCTTTTGATGCTGGTTGCCATGGTTTACCTGTACTATCAGACAGGCAGCTTCTCTATTGTCGATTTCCAAAACATCAAGCAGATTCCATTGGGCGTACAACAGCTTTTGTTTGTGGCATTCTTCCTGTCATTTGCCGTAAAAGTGCCGATGTTCCCCGTACACACTTGGCTGCCGGATGCCCACGTTGAAGCACCGACCGGCGGTTCGATGGTGTTGGCTGCGATTACGCTGAAACTGGGTGCGTATGGTTTCTTGCGCTTTATCCTGCCGATTATGCCGGATGCGGCACGCTATTTTGCCCCCGTGATCATCGTATTGAGTCTGATTGCCGTGATTTATATCGGTATGGTGGCTTTGGTGCAAACCGATATGAAGAAACTGGTGGCGTATTCGTCCATCAGCCATATGGGTTTTGTAACGCTTGGGATGTTTTTGTTTGTTGACGGGCAGTTGGACGACTGGGCGTTGAAAGGCGCAATCATTCAAATGATTTCCCACGGTTTTGTGTCTGCCGCGATGTTTATGTGCATCGGTGTGATGTACGACCGCCTGCACACGCGCAATATCGCCGATTACGGCGGCGTGGTCAACGTGATGCCCAAGTTTGCGGCGTTTATGATGTTGTTCGGTATGGCGAACGCCGGTTTGCCGGCGACTTCCGGCTTCGTGGGCGAGTTTATGGTGATTATGGGCGCGGTTAAAGTGAATTTCTGGGTGGGCGCGTTGGCGGCTATGACGCTGATTTACGGCGCGTCTTATACCCTGTGGATGTACAAGCGCGTGATTTACGGCGCGATCCACAATCCGCACGTTGCCGAAATGAAAGACATCAACTGCCGCGAATTTGCGATTCTGGCGATTTTGGCGGTTGTGGTATTGGGTATGGGTCTGTATCCGCAAGCGTTTATCGAAGTGGTGCATCAGGCGGCAAACGATTTGATTGCCCATGTGGCACAAAGCAAGATTTGAGGTGTGTAAATGAACTGGTCTGATTTGAATTTAATGCCCGCCATGCCCGAAGTCGCGCTGCTGTCGCTGCTGGTGTTATTGTTGCTGGCAGACTTGTGGGTCAGTGATGACAAACGCCGTTGGACGCATTACGGCGCGTTGGCAACGGTGGCGGTTACGGCTGTGGTGCAGCTTGCCGTTTGGGAACAGGGCAGCACGTCTTCGTTCAACGGCATGTATATTGCAGACGGTATGTCGCGTTTGGCAAAAATGGTTTTATATGCCTTGACGTTTGCCCTGTTTGTTTATGCCAAGCCCTACAACCAAGTGCGCGGTATTTTCAAAGGCGAGTTTTACACCCTGTCGCTGTTTGCCCTCTTGGGCATGAGCGTGATGGTGAGCGCGGGGCATTTTTTAACTGCCTATATCGGTTTGGAACTCTTGTCGCTTGCCCTTTACGCCCTGATTGCCCTGCGCCGCGATTCCGGCTTTGCCGCCGAAGCCGCCTTGAAATATTTTGTTTTGGGCGCGCTGGCATCCGGCCTGCTGCTCTACGGTATTTCTATGGTTTACGGCGCAACCGGTTCGCTGGAATTTGCCGGCGTGCTCGCCTCTTCCTTCAATGAAGAAGCCAATGAATGGCTGTTGAAACTGGGTCTGGTGTTTATCGTCGTCGCCGTTGCGTTCAAACTCGGCGCGGTGCCGTTCCATATGTGGGTGCCCGACGTGTATCACGGCGCGCCCACTTCTGTTACCGCCTTGGTCGGCACTGCCCCGAAAGTCGCCGCCGTCGTTTTCGCTTTCCGCATCCTCGTTACCGGGCTGGGAACCGTGCATCATGACTGGTCTCTGATGTTTGCCCTGCTTGCCGCCGCCTCGCTGCTGGTCGGCAACCTTGCCGCCATCATGCAGACCAATATCAAACGTATGCTCGCCTATTCCACCGTATCGCATATGGGCTTTATCTTGTTGGCGTTTATGGCAGGCGCGGTCGGCTTTGCGGCGGGTCTCTATTACGCCATTACCTACGCGCTGATGGCGGCGGCAGGGTTCGGCGTGTTGATGGTGTTGTCGGATGGGGACAACGAGTGCGAAAACATCAGCGATTTGGCAGGGTTGAACCAACACCGCGTATGGCTTGCCTTTTTGATGCTGCTGGTTATGTTCTCTATGGCGGGCATTCCGCCGCTGATGGGCTTTTACGCCAAATTCGGCGTGATTATGGCACTCTTAAAACAAGGCTATGTTTGGTTGTCCGTATTTGCCGTCGTGATGTCGCTGATTGGCGCGTTCTACTACCTGCGCGTGGTCAAAGTCATGTATTTTGACGAATCCGGCCGCGCCCGTCCCACCGTCGGCGGCAACAATGCCGCAAAATTCCTTTTGAGCGTCAACGCGCTGCTGTTGGTGCTGTGGGGCATTATGCCGCAAACCGTTATCGACTGGTGCGCCAAGGCGTTGGAAAACACGCTGTAAGCCGCCGCAACGGCAGCCGTGTCAGAGGCTGCCGTTTTTGTTAAGATATGCCGTTCCGCAACGCAGTTCAGACGGCATCGCCGCCGACAATGCCCAAACAGAAAGCCCGCCATGACCGCATCCATGTACATCCTTTTGCTGCTTGCCTTGATTTTTGCCAACGCCCCCTTCCTCACGACCAAGCTGTTCGGCATCGTACCGCTCAAGCGCAAACATTTCGGACACCACCTGATCGAGCTGGCGGCAGGTTTCGCGCTGACCGCCGTTCTTGCCTACATCCTCGAATCCCGTGCGGGAGCGGTACACGATCAGGGTTGGGAGTTTTACGCCACCGTCGTCTGCCTGTACCTGATTTTTGCGTTTCCCTGTTTCGTGTGGCGGTATTTTTGGCACACGCGCAACAGGGAATAGGCAGGCATAGGAATGCCGTCTGAAACCCTTTCAGACGGCATTTGTTTCATTCAAGTGTCGGCACGTTTCAATCGGCGATATACGCCGGTTTCAATATTTGCGGGCGACTGCAAATTCTGCCAACTGCCGCAGGCGCAGGGCTTTGCCGCCGAAGGGTTCGAGCAGCGCGACCGCTTCGGCAACCAGTTTGTGTGCGTATGAGCGCGCCGCTTCCAAGCCCATCAGTTTCACATAAGTCGGCTTGTCGTTGTCTGCGTCTTTGCCCGCCGTTTTGCCCAAAGTCGCCGTGTCCGCTTCACAATCCAACACATCGTCAATGACTTGGAACGCCAGCCCCAGTTTTGCCGCATAATCGTCCAATACCGCCAGACTGTCTTCAGACAGATTCGGGCAGGACATCGCCCCCAATAAAACCGCCGCACGGATTAGCGCACCCGTTTTCAGGCTGTGCATCTGTTCCAAATCGGCTTGAACCATTTGTTTGCCGACATTCGCCAAATCGATTGCCTGACCGCCCGCCATGCCCGCGCTGCCGCCCGCTTTCGCCAACACCGACAACATTGCCAACTGGCGTGCTGCGGGCAGTTCTGTCGGACGGCTTAACACGTCGAAGGCTTGGGTTTGCAAAGCGTCGCCGACCAGTAGCGCGGTGGCTTCGCCATATTTGATGTGGCAGGTCGGTTTGCCCCGACGCAGGCTGTCGTTGTCCATTGCCGGCATATCGTCGTGAACCAACGAATAGGCATGGATCATTTCGATTGCCGCCATTGCCTGTTCTACTGCTTCATGCACGGCTTCGCCTAATTCCGAAGCTGCCAGAACCAGCATCGGCCGCAGACGTTTGCCCCCATCCAAAACCGCATAACGCATGGCTTCGTGCAGTGTGTGCGGTATTTCGTTTTCAGACGGCAAAAAGCGTTCCAGCAGCAGCTCTGTTTGCGCCTGCGCCCTCTGTTGCCACGCTTTCAAATCATTCGTCGGATTCAAGGTTCAACTCCTTCAGCCCGTCCGCATCCAAAACCTGTAATTTCTGTTCGACTTGTGCCAGCTTGGTTTGGCAGTACCTGACCAGCTCGTTGCCTTCCTGATAGGCGGCAAGCGCGTCTTCCAAGGGCATTTCACCCTGCATAGACTGCGTCAGCGATTCAAGGCGCGACAGTGCCTCTTCAAACGATTTCGGGGCGTTTTTCTTCATAGTTTCGGGAGTTTCTGTAAAAACGGAATTGTAGCATTTCTGAAAACCGGATGCCGTCTGAAACAGCAGGATTTCAGATGGCATGGTTTTTGCCCTGCAAACGGCAAGAGGTTATTTGAGCAGATCGTCGGTAATGCGTTGCAGGAAGGTCAGCCGTTCGGTGCGGATTTTACCGGTTTGCGCGGCGGCTTTGAAGGCGCAGCCGGGTTCGGCGCGGTGGGTGCAGTTGTGGAAGCGGCATTGCCCGACAAGGTGGCGGAAATCGGGGAAATAGCGCGGCAAATCGGCGGCTTGGAGGTGGTGTAAACCAAATTCTTGCAAACCCGGGGAGTCGATGAGTTGGGTTTCGCCGTTCAAATCATAAAGCCGGGCGTGGGTGGTGGTGTGTTTTCCCGAGTCGAGTGCGGCGGAAATGTCGCCGGTGCGGGCGGTTTGGCTGCCTAAAAGGGCGTTGGTCAGGGTGGATTTGCCCATACCGCTCTGCCCGAGCAGGATGTTGCTGTGCCCTTGCAGGACGGGGCGCAGGAGGTCGGCGTTTTCCAGCGCACGGGTTTCGATGACGGGATAACCCAGCGTTTCGTAGAATTTGAGTTTTTCGCGCCAAAGGGCGGTTTCGGGCAGGTCGGCTTTGTTCAGGACGATGACGGCTTCAATACCGGCGGCTTCGGCGGCAAGCAGGGCGCGTTGCAGCAGCCGCACGCTCGGACTCGGGACGGCGGCGGTTACGATGAGGAGTTGGGTAACGTTGGCGGCGATGAGTTTGGTTTTCCACGCGTCTTGGCGGTAGAGCAGGCTTTGGCGCGGTAAAAAATCTTCAATCACAACTTGTTCGGCGTTGACGGGGCTGATGCGGACGCGGTCGCCGCAGGCGAAATCGACGCGTTTTTTGCGGGTGCTGGCTTCGTAGGTTGTGCCGTCGGGCGTGCGGACAATGTAGCGGCGGCCGTAGCTGGCGGTAATTTGGGCGGTGTCGTTCATGGTTTCTTTGGGGTTGGGTGTGGAAATGCCGTCTGAAAACGGGTGTTCGGACGGCATCGGTTCAGTCGTGCTGCCACTCGACGTGTTCGTTGAGGAAGCCGCCGCTCTGGTGCGCCCAGAGTTTGGCGTAAAGCCCGCGTTTTTCGAGGAGTTCGGCGTGTGTGCCTTCTTCGATGATGCGGCCTTTGTCGAGGACGACGAGCCTGTCCATTGCGGCGATGGTGGAGAGGCGGTGGGCGATGGCGATGACGGTTTTGCCGTCCATCATTTTGTCGAGGCTTTCTTGGATGGCGGCTTCGACTTCGGAATCGAGCGCGCTGGTGGCTTCGTCCAAAAGAAGAATCGGTGCGTCTTTGAGCATCACGCGGGCGATGGCGATGCGCTGGCGTTGCCCGCCGGAGAGTTTCACGCCGCGTTCGCCGACGTGTGCGTCGTAGCCGCGCCGCCCTTTGGCATCGGAAAGGTCGGGGATGAAGCCGACAGCTTCGGCGCGTTCGGCGGCAGAAACCATTTCGGCATCGGTCGCGTCGGGGCGGCCGTAAATAATGTTGTCGCGCACGGAACGGTGCAGCAGCGAGGTATCTTGCGTGACCAAACCGATTTGGGCGCGTAAAGATTCTTGGGTAACGCCGCTTATGTCCTGCCCGTCGATCGAAACCGTGCCGCTTTGCGGTTCGTAGAAGCGCAAAAGCAGGTTGACGATGGTGGATTTGCCCGCGCCGCTGCGTCCGATCAAGCCGACTTTTTCGCCCGGGCGGATGGTGAGGTTGAAGCCGTTGAGCAGCGGTTTGCCCGCTTCGTAGCAGAAATCGATGTGTTCAAATTTGATTGCGCCTTGCGGCACGTTCAGCGGCAGGGCGTTCGGCTTGTCGAGGATGGTGTGCGGTTTGGACAGGGTTGCCATGCCGTCGCCGACGGTGCCGATGTTTTCAAACAGCCGCGCGGATTCCCACATAATGTATTGCGACAAACCGTTGACGCGCAACGCCATGGCGGTGGCTGTAGCAACCGCGCCCACGCCGACCTGCCCGTTGTGCCAGAGCCAGATGCCCAGTGCGGCGGTGGAGAGGGTCAGGGAGGTGTTGACGATGAAGCTGCACGAATGCAGCAGCGTCGCCAGCCGCATTTGGGCGCGCACCGTAACCATAAATTCTTCCATCGACTGCTTGGCATAGGCGGCTTCACGCGCGCCGTGGGAGAAGAGTTTGACGGTGGCGATATTGGAATAGGCATCGGTAATGCGGCCGGTCATCAGCGATCGGGCATCCGCCTGCCATGCGGCGGTTTGCCCCAATTTGGGAATCAGCAGGCGCATCACCGAAGCGAAACCGACAATCCAGCCGATAAAGGGCAGCAGCAGCCATGAGTCGAGCGAGGCGAGAATCACGCCGGAGGTAATGAAATACACCGACACATAAACGACCATATCGGCAACCGTCATCACCGCGTCGCGCAACGCCAGCGCGGTCTGCATGACTTTGGCGGACACGCGTCCGGCAAATTCGTCCTGATAAAAACCGAGGCTTTGGTTCAGCATCAGGCGGTGGAAGTTCCAGCGCAGGCGCATAGGGAACACGCCCTGAAGGGTTTGCAGGCGCACGTTGGACGCGGCATACGCCCACACGACCGAAAACACCATCATCGCCGCCATTGCCGCCAGTTCCCAACCTTTTTCGGCAAACAGTTCGGCGGGCGCGTATTTGCCGAGCCACTCCACGATTTTGCCCATAAATTGAAAAACCAGGGCTTCCATAATGCCGATGCCGGCGGTCAGCGCAGCCAGGGCGGCTATCCATTTCCGCACGCCGGCCATGCTGCTCCAGACAAACCGCCACAAGCCTTTTTCTGGCGTTTTCGGGGCGGCTTCGGGATAAGGGTCGATTCGGGACTCGAACCAGGAAAATATTTTGTTCAACATTGTTTTCGATTTCGGTAAAACAGTTTCAGACGGCATCAAACACAATGCCGTCTGAAAGGAAGGACAATAACGCCATTTTACGGGAAAAGCCGTCGGGAAGACAGCGCGAGGCGGAAACGCAGGGTTTCGTCAGGGCAAACGCCGCGCCGCCTTCAGGCGGCATTATTTCAGCAGGTTTTTCAAAGCAAGGCGCACGCCTTCGCCCACGTCCGTCCCCTCCGGAACGCCTTTGACCGCCGCTTTTGCTTCGCGTTCGCTGTAACCCAGCGCAAGCAGCGTGCTGACGATGTCTTCCGTTTCGTCGGCGGCGGGTGCGGCGGCAAACAGCCCGTCCGTTACCGTATGCGCGACCAGCTTGCCGCGCAGTTCCAAGACCATACGTTCGGCGGTTTTTTTGCCGATTCCCGGCGCGGAAGACAGGCGTTTGACATCTTCTTCGGCAACCGCCCGCGCCAGCTCGTCTGCCGTCATCGCTGACAAAATGCCCAAAGCCGTTTTCGCGCCGATGCCGCCGACCTTAATCAGTTGGCGGAAGGTCTTGCGTTCTTCCGCAGTGGCAAAACCAAATAAAAGATGTGCGTCTTCCCGAATGATAAGCTGGGTAAACAGTTGTACGCTTTCACCCATGGGCGGCAGGTTGTAGAAGGTCTGCATCGATACGTCGGCCTCATAGCCGACACCGTTGACATCGATGACGATTTGCGGAGGGTTTTTTTCAACCAGTTTGCCGGTCAGTCTGCTGATCATGTGTGCCGAATCCTGAAGTGTCGGGTGCAAAATGCCGTCTGAAACCGGTTCGGGCTTCAGACGGCACGGATTGTATCAAATTCAGTCGTCGCGGCGGGAGGAAATCACGCGGCCGGTACGGGCATCGACAACGACTTTGTATTCCTGTCCGTTTTTGACGATTTCGACATCATAGTGCGGACGGCCGTTGTCGTGTTCGAGATCGATGTCGGTGATTTTGCCGCCGACACGCGCCAACGCTGCTTTTTCGGCTTGGGCGCGGCTGATGATTTTGTCTTGTTTGCTGTGTTGGTGTGCGGCGTGTCCGTGGTCGTCATCGCCGTGTCCGTCGTGGTGGGCGAGTGCGGGGGCGGAAATGCCCATCAGTGCGGTTGCGGCGGCGGTCAAGAGAAGGCGTTTGAAGTTCATGTTTTGCTCCTGCGAAGTATCTGGTGGTGTTTGAAAGACGTAAAGGCGGGACATCAACCGGCAGTCAATACCGCCCGAACCATACCGCGCGCCTGAGCTTCGGCTTCGGCGGCACGTTCCTGCGAGGCAAACGGGCCCATTTTGACGACGTATTCGTAACGGCGTTTTTCAATGGCGAGGTTCGGGCTTGATGCCGAAGCGGCGAAGTTTTGGGCGGCTTGGTTCAGATAGGCTTGTGCTTCGTGTTCCGTACCGAAAGATTTCAAGTCGATGAAGATGTCTTTGTTTTCGGCAACCGGTGCGGATTGGCCCGGGACGATTTGTTCGATTTTGACGTGCGCCGTCCCTTGGTTGACAAAGCCCAATTTTTGCGCGGCGGCTTTGGATACGTCGATGATGCGGTTGCCGTGGAAGGGGCCGCGGTCGTTGACGCGGACGATGACGCTTTTGCCGTTTTTGGTATTGGTTACGCGCACATAGCTGGGGATGGGCAGGGTTTTGTGGGCGGCGGTAAAGGCGTTCATATCGTATCGTTCTCCGCCGGAAGTTTTGCGCCCGTGAAACCTGCCGCCGTACCACGAGGCGTTGCCGGTTTGCGTGAATTCGGCGACTTGGTTTTTCGGCGTGTAGCGTTTTCCGGCGACTTTGTAGCTGCGGTTGGCGGAGGCGTGCAGTTTTTCTGCCTTGACCACTGCGTCGGCGGATGCCGTCTGAAGGGAGTGTGTGCCGAATGCGGCGGTGAGAAGGAAAAGGGTTTTTCGGGTTAAAGTCAAAACGTGTTCCGTTCTTGAGTTGAAGACGAATGGGCATCATGCCCGCCGGATACGTTCCGAACCGCCGTACAGTGCGGACGGCGGTTCGGAATGTGTCCGGATAGGTTTTCAGACGGCATGAACTTGCGTTCAAACGCCGCCTGCGTAACCGTGTTGCCGCCACGCTTCAAAGAGAATCACGGCAACGGTATTGGAAAGGTTCATACTCCGACTGCCGGGCTGCATGGGCAGGCGGATTTTTTGCGCGGCGGGCAGGCTGTCGAGGATGTCGGCAGGCAGTCCGCGCGTTTCCGGCCCGAACAGTAAAACGTCGCCTTTTTGAAACGCGGTTTCATCGGGGCGCGCCGTGCCTTTGGTGGTCAGGGCGAAAATGCGCCTGCCTGCGAGTGCCTTGAGGCAGTCGTCGAAGTTTTCGTGCACCGTCAGGCTGGCGAACTCGTGGTAGTCGAGCCCGGCGCGTTTCATTTTGGCGGAATCCAATGGGAAGCCGAGCGGTTTGACAAGGTGCAAATCCGCGCCGGTATTGGCGCACAGGCGGATGATGTTGCCCGTGTTCGGCGGGATTTCCGGCTGGTATAAAACGATGGTAAACATAAATATCAATCACTTATAGGCGCGTAACCTTGCCACAAGGCGGATGGGGTGTCAAAAAATTTAGTTATTTTTTCATTGGCGTGCGTGCCAGCGTCCAGCAGCAGATTCGGTTTGCGCCCGATTTTTTCAGCGTCTTTGCCAATTCGTCCAGCGTCGCGCCGGTGGTAAAGACATCGTCGATTAACAGAATATTACAGTTTTCCGGTATCGGTGTGCGGATTTCAAAGGCGTTTTTGATGTTTCGCCGCCGTTCGCCGCCTTTGAGCGTGCTTTGCGGCGGGCGGTGGTGTCGGAAAACGGTGTGTCGGGGCAGTATCTGCCAGCCGTAGCGTTGTGCCAACAACCCGACGATGCTTTCACTTTGGTTGAACCCGCGTTGCAGCAGCCGCTCCCTGCTTAGCGGTACGGGCAGGACGAAATCGAAACATTCGTCTGAAAGCCGATCAGGCGGATTCTGCATCATCAGGTTTGCCAACGGGCGCGCCATACTCAAATCTGCCAAGTGCTTCAGCGCGTGTATCATATTGCTGACGGGCGGTTCGTAATGCAGCGAAGCCCACATCCGGTCGAATGCGGGCGGTTTTTTCTGACAGCCGCCGCACACCGATCCGCCTTGAACGTGCATGAAACACAGGGGGCAGCTGTTTGCCGCGTCGGTGCGGTATGCCGCCAAATCGTCGCGGCAGCCGGCGCAGATGCCGTCTGAAACGCCGGACGAACCGTGGCATAATACGCAACGCCTGATAGTGGGCGCGTCTGCGATGCGCCGCCAACGAGAGAGAAAATCCATGCCTGATGCCGTCAAAAAAGTTTACCTGATACACGGTTGGGGGGCGAACCGCCACATGTTCGACGATTTGATGCCGCGCCTGCCTGCAACGTGGCCGGTGTCCGCCGTCGATTTGCCCGGACACGGCGACGCGCCCTTCGCGCAACCCTTCGATATTGAGGCAGCCGCCGACGCTGTTGCCGCACAAATCGATACGCCCGCCGACATTCTCGGCTGGTCGCTCGGCGGATTGGTCGCGCTGTATCTGGCGGCGCGCCATCCCGACAAAGTCCGTTCGCTCTGCCTGACGGCGAGTTTCGCACGGCTGACGGCTGCCGAAGATTATCCCGAAGGGCTTGCCGCGCCTGCACTGGGCAAAATGGTCGGTGCGTTCCGTTCGGATTATGCCAAACATATCAAACAGTTTCTACAATTACAGCTTCTGCACACGCCTGATGCGGACGGAATCATAGGCAGAATCCTGCCCGATTTGGCGCGCTGCGGCACGCCTCAAGCCTTGCAGGAGGCGTTGGACGCGGCGGAAAGGGCGGATGCGCGGCATTTGTTGGACAAGATAGATGTTCCGGTACTGCTGGTGTTCGGCGGCAAAGACGCGATTACGCCGCCGCGTATGGGTGAATATCTGCACCGCCGTTTGAAGGGCAGCAGGTTGGTTGTGATGGAAAAGGCGGCGCATGCGCCGTTTTTGAGCCATGCGGAAGCGTTTGCCGCGCTGTACCGCGACTTTGTCGAAGGGGTTTGAGATGAACCATCAGGACGCACGCTGGCAGGTTCACCGCCATCTTGCCGAACATACCGACCAACGCCTGACACTCGTCCGCAACGCGCCCAAGTATATCCTGCTTGCAGGTGCGGATGCGGACATCAGCCGCAGCCTGCTGGCGAAACGCTATCCGCAGGCGGTATTTGAAGAATACGATTCCCGTGCGGATTTTTTGGCGGCAGCCGCCGCCCGCAAAGGCGGTTTTTGGCAAAGGTTTGCGGGTAAGGGCGTGGTGCAGCACTGCCAATCCCCGACCGCGCCGCTGCCCGAAGCGTGTGCCGATATGTTGTGGTCGAATCTCGGACTGTTGGCGGCGGAACAAATCCTTCCTGTGCTGCACAACTGGGCGCGCGCCTTGAAGACGGACGGGCTGCTGTTTTTTACCTGCTTCGGGCGCGACACTTTTACCGAACTGAAATGCCGTCTGAAAGAAAACGGCATTGAAAGCCGCAGCGTGATGTTTCCCGATATGCACGACTTGGGCGATATGCTTGCTGAAAACGGCTTTTACGACCCCGTTACCGATACGGCGAAGCTGGTGTTGGATTACAAAAAGGCGGAAACGTTTTGGGCGGATATGGACACGCTGGGCGTTTGGCGGGCGATGGCGTGGAACGATGAAAACGCCGCGCGTTCGTGTGTCGGGACAATATTTGAACGGGAAGGCGGTTTGAGTATTACGCTGGAAACAGTGTACGGACACGCCGTTAAAAAACTGATGCTGCCGCAAGGGGAGAACGTGGTGCAGTTTTTTCCGAAGAGATGATGTGCAGATGCCGTCTGAAGCCGTTTCCAAGTTTCAGACGGCATTTGTTTGTGAAAACCGACAGAACTAAAGGAAATGCCGATGTATAGTGAATTAAATTTAAACCAGTACAGCGTTGCCTCGCCTTAGCTCAAAGAGAACGATTCTCTAAGGTGCTGAAGCACCAAGTGAGTCGGTTCCGTACCATCTGTACTGTCTGCGGCTTCGTCGCCTTGTCCTGATTTTTGTTAATCCACTATATGCTGATGCCGGAGACGTATATTGCGTCTATAACATCAGACTGAAGCAGTACACTGCCTGCCAGGTTACCCGAGTTGAAGAACACGGTGGCAAAAAAACACATGCGACCCTGCTGGCTTTGGACTGGCAGGGCAACAAACCGCTTGGGGCGGAGGAGCTGGCGGATTTGAAACCGCTTTACAAAGACTTAAAGAATAATATTGGAAATATTGTATGAACAAAAAATTAAACTATATTTTTATGTTGGACTGTTTAGGGTTGGTGATATTGTTTACTTGTATAATAGCTACTTTTGAAAGAGATTATGGATTTAAAATTTTTACTAATTCTAAGAGGCCTGAATTTTATTATTGGATTGGAATGTTTTATTATGGAATTATTTCTTGCTGGTTTGATTATCAATTAATTTCAACAAAGGCGAATTCGTATAAAAGAAAAGTTAAACAATATAAAATTTTTTCAGTAATATTTTCAGTTTTGATATTTATTTCTACTATAGTAAAACTTTAAATTTTGGAGCAAAAATTTATGAGCGATTCAATTGAATATGTATTGGGAACGCGGTCTGCACATGTATAAGGCAAGTGCCGTCGTGCCGACGGGATATGTACGGGTTGGGAATACCGCGCCGCTGGTCGGCGAAGACACGCAACGGTATGCCTCTTTTTGGGGCGACGGCTACGACGTGTACCGTCAGTTGAGATGGCAGCAGATATCCGAAAAACAGAGAAAGGCATTCAAAAAAGCCGCTAAAAGCAAAAAGACCGTGATGTTTGCCGGACGGGAATACGGCATATCCAAACAGAATTTGAGCGATGTTTGGGATGATTTTGAAGACGCGATGGAACTGAAGGCGTTTCCCTGCCTGTCTTCGCTGTTTCTGACCAAATGGCATAAAAATCTATATGATAGTGGATTAACAAAAACCAGTACGGCGTTGCCTCGCCTTAGCTCAAAGAGAACGATTCTCTAAGGTGCTGAAGCACCAAGTGAGTCGGTTCCGTACCATCTGTACTGTCTGCGGCTTCGTCGCCTTGTCCTGATTTTTGTTAATCCACTATAAAACTAGGAATTTTTAAATAGAGGCAATGCCGTCTGAAACTTGGTAACGGGCTTCAGACGGCATTTCGTTCCAATACCGCCAACACCGCCGCACCGTAACGTGCGGCTTTTTCTTCGCCTACGCCGTATACGGCGGCAAGCTCCGCCAAACCTTCCGGCTGTTTGGCGGCAATGGCGCGTAGGGCGGCTTTGCTGAGAATGCGGTAGGGTTCGGACTGTTCGTGTTTTGCCGTTTCGTTGCACCATTGGATCAGGGCGCGCATCAGGCGGCGTTTGTGTTTGGCGGTTTCATCGATGCCGTCTGAAAACGGACGGCAGACGGCGAGGATGTCCCGTCCGTATTTGGCGGCGCGTACGCTGCCCAAGCCGTGTACGCCTTCGAGGTCGGTTTCGGTTTCGGGCGTATCGGCAAGCATATCGGCAAGGCTTTCGTCGGAGAGGACGGCATGCAGGGCGCAGTTTTCCGCCCTTGCCTGTTCATACCGCCAGGCCTCGAGTTTTTGACGCAGTTGTTGTTCGCGTTCGGTTTGCGGACGGATGACCGCGTCGCGGCTGAAGCCGGCGGCGTTGCGGCAGACTTCGAGTATGCCGTGTCCGAAACGTTCGGTTTTGGCTTCGCCCAAGCCGTAGATGTCGTGCAGCCCGTTGAGGTTTTGCGGCATTTTTTCGACAAGGTCGCGCAGGGTTTTGTCGCCGAAAATCATATAGGCGGGGATGCCTTCGGCTTCTGCCTGTTTCATACGCCAAACGCGCAATGCCTGCCACAGGCGTTCTTCGCGTTCGGTACGCAGCCAGTTGTCTTTGAGGGTGCGGGCGGCGGGCTTGTCGCGCTTGAGCGGACGCAGCATCACTTCGGTTTCGCCTTTGAGGACTTTTTTGGCGGCTTCGGTCAGTTGCAATGCCTGATATCGGGTAATGTTGACGGTGAGGTAGCCGAGGCTGATACACTGGCGGATGACGCTGCGCCATTCTTTGTCGGACAACTCCGTACCGATGCCGAAGGTGGACAGTTGTTCGTGCCGGTTGCCGCGTATCCAATCGTCGCTTTTGCCGCGCAAAAGGTTGGTGATGTAACCGGCGGCAAAACGTTGTCCGGCGCGGTACACGCAGCTGAGTAATTTTTGCACCAACACCGTGCCGTCAAACCGTACGGGCGGATGCAGGCAGTTGTCGCAATGGCCGCAGGGTTCGGATTCTTCGCCGAAATGTTTGAGCAGCAGTACGCGGCGGCAGGCGGCGGTTTCGCAGACGGAAAGCATGGCATCGAGTTTTTGCATTTCGATTTGCTTTTGCACCTCGTCGCTGTTGCCTTCGGCAATCCGTTCGCGCAGCAACACCCAATCGTTCAAACCGTAACACAGCCAGCTCGCGGCAGGCAGCCCGTCCCGGCCGGCACGCCCCGATTCCTGATAGAAATGTTCGACACTCTGGGGCATATCGAGATGGGCGACAAAGCGCACGTCGGGTTTGTCTATGCCCATGCCGAACGCCACGGTCGCCACCACGATAATATTGTCTTCATGCGTAAAGCGGCGTTGGTTTTCCTCGCGCACGTCCATGCTCAAACCGGCATGATACGGAATCGCGTTTAATCCGTTTTCACGCAAAAACCGCGCCACATCTTCCACCTTTTTGCGGCTTAAACAATACACAATGCCGCTTTGTCCCGCCATTTCTTTGCGGATAAATTCAAGCAGTTGTTTTTTGCCGTTATTTTTTTCGATAACCTGATAATAAATATTCGGGCGGTCAAAGCTGGAGACAAATTCGGGCGCATCGTCCAAGTGCAGATAATGCTTGATGTCGGCGCGTGTGGCCGCATCGGCGGTGGCGGTCAGGGCGATGCGCGGGACGTTCGGATAGCGTTCGGCAAGCATGCCGAGCTGTTGGTATTCGGGGCGGAAATCGTGTCCCCACTGGCTGACGCAGTGCGCTTCGTCAATGGCGAACAGGCTGACGGTTTGTTGGTCGAGAAAACGCAAAAAGCGGTCGGTAACCAAGCGTTCCGGTGCGACATAAAGCAGTTTCAGACGGCATTGGGCAAGCTTGTCGGCAATCTCGCGCGCTTCATCTGCCGATGTGCTGCTGTTGACTGCCGCCGCTTCAATCCCGGCTACATGCAGGCTGGCCACTTGGTCGTTCATCAGCGCAATCAGCGGCGATACGACAACCGCCACGCCTTCGCGCATCAGCGCGGGAATCTGGTAACACAAAGACTTGCCGCCGCCCGTCGGCATCAGCACCGTCAAACTCCCGCCGCCTGCCAAAGTATTGATGACAGCCTCCTGCCTGCCGCGAAATTCGGGATAACCGAATACTTCGTGCAAAATCTGTTTGGCGGTCGGTCGGTGCATGATGGTTCCGTGCTCGGTAAGGATGTTGATCGGTCGGCGGCAATATGCCGTCTGAAATCGGGATTTAGAAGAGTTTGCCCACTTCTGCTTCAATATCGTCGGCACGCATGAACGTTTCGCCGATCAGGAAGGTGTGCACGCCGCGCGCCCGCATAAATTCCACATCCGCCTTACCCGTAATGCCGCTTTCGGTAACGACGGTTTTGCCTTCCAGCGCGTGCAGCAGCGACAGGGTTTGGTCGAGGGAGACTTCAAAAGTCCTCAGGTTGCGGTTGTTTACACCCCACAACGGCGTGGTCAGGTTGCGGCATTTTTCCAATTCGCTTTCATCGTGCAGCTCGAGCAGGACGGTCATACCCAATTCGTGCGCCACCGCTTCAAAGCGTTCCAATTGTTCCTGTTCCAGTGCGGCGGCAATCAGCAGGACAGCATCCGCCCCCCAGGCGCGCGCCTGATAAACCTGGTATTCGTCGATGATGAAGTCTTTACGCAAAATGGGCAGAGATACGGCTTCGCGCGCCTGTTTGAGGTATTCGGGCGAACCTTGGAAATAGGGTTCGTCGGTCAGTACGGACAAACACGCCGCTCCGGCGTTTTCATAGGCGCGTGCAATCTCGGCCGGTCGGAAGTCCGGACGGATCAGGCCTTTGCTCGGGCTTGCTTTTTTGATTTCGGCAATGACGGCGGGCAGGTTGAGGCGGTGTTTGCCGCGTATCGAATCGATGAAGCTGCGGACGGGCGCGGCTTCTGCGGCAAGTGCGCGGATGTGTTCGGTGTTGACGGCGGCTTTTTGGGCGGCAACTTCCTGTGCTTTGGTGGCAAGGATTTTATTGAGGATGTCGGTCATGTCGGGTTCCGTATTCGTCTGGGGAAAGGGGGAATATTAGCATCAAACCGTTAACGACTGTTTGTGCGGAAGCTGTCGAAATAGGACAGGACGGTCTGCGGCAACCATTGCAGGTGCAGCCTGCCGCCGGTGCTGCCGACAAAGCCGACATGACCACCGTGTGCCGGCTGGAACAGGGTAACGGCTTCGGACACTTCGTCCGGTGTCGGCAACGCTTCGGGCGGCAGGAAGGGGTCGTTGACGGCATTGAGCAGGAGCAGCGGTTTGGCAACGTGTTTGAGCAGCGGTTTGCAGGAAGTTCGGCGGTAGTAGTCGTGCCGGTCGGCAAAGCCGTGCAGCGGTGCGGTGAAACGGTCGTCAAACTCGCCCAGTGTTTTGCACCCTGCGGCAAATGCCGTCTGAAAACCTTGGAGCGACCGTGCTTTGGGTATCAGGGTGCGGAGGAAGTAGCGCGTGTAGAGCAGCCGCGTGATGCCGCTGTCGAAGCGTCTGCCTGCCGCCTCTGCATCGACGGGGGCGGAGATGACGGCGGCGGCTTGCGGCAGCGCGTTTTCGCCCTGTTCGCCCAAATATTTTGCCAGCGCGTTGCCGCCCAGCGATACGCCGACGGCGTATATTTCACGGTAACGCGCGGCGAGCGTGTCCAAAGTAAAGGCGATTTCGGCGGTATCGCCCAAGTGGTAGAACACCGGGGCGGTGTTGGCAATGCCGCCGCAGCTGCGGAAATGGACGACTGCGCCGTTCCAACCGCGATCGCGTACCGCGAGCATCAGTTCGACCGCGTAATGGCTGCCACTGCTTCCTTCCAAACCGTGAAACAGCACGACCAGCGGTGCGTCGGGCGAAATGCCGTCTGAAAAGTCGTAGGCGACTTTGGTTTTACCCGTGCTGTCTGGAAGCAGCTCGCGGCGGTATGCAGGTGCGGGGCGTTGCAGGAATTTGGCGGCCAGCGTGTCGGCATTGCCGTTGCGGAGGAAAAAGGGCGTGTCCGGCGGTGTTAAAATCATAAGGTATCGGTTTTCTTGTTTTCAGACGGCATTGATGATGCGGCAGCCCGTCCGGCCGGTGCGGACGCGGGGGATGCGCGCCCGAATATAGGCGCGGAAAAAGCGTTTTCCGAAAAAGGATATCGGCATCGGTCAGTTTTCCACGCGTTTGAAATGGCGCGGACGGAAGCCCAAAGCCGCCAGTGATGCGAAATACAGTCCGCCGCCGACGGCAATCAGGATGCAGAGCTGCCCCGCTTTCCGCATTCCGCCGGCGCGTACCCATTCAAACGGCAGCCAGATTTGGGCGGCATACAGGCCGCCTCCCATCACGGCGAGCGAGAGCAGCATTTTTGCTAAGAACGCTGCCCAACCCTTGCTAGGTTGGTAAATACCGTGTCTGCGCAACAGGTAAAACAACAATCCGGCATTGATACACGCGCCCAGACCGATGGCAAGCGAAAGTCCGACGTGTTTCAGTGGGCCGATAAAGGCAAGGTTCATCAACTGCGTGCAGATGAGCGTGAAGATGGCGATTTTGACGGGCGTTTTGATGTTTTGCCGCGCATAGAAGCCGGGTGCCAACACTTTAATCATGATTAAGCCGATTAAACCGAAAGAATAGGCAATCAGCGCGTGTTGCGTCATCTGCGCGTCAAACAGCGTGAATTCTCGGTACATAAACAAGGTTGCCACCAGCGGGAACGACAACACCGCCAGTCCGACCGCCGCCGGCAGCGTCAGCAGCATGCACAGGCGCAAACCCCAGTCGAGCAGGGCGGAAAACTGTTCCGTATCTTGGTTTGCCGAGTGTTTGGACAAAGTCGGCAGCAAAATCGTACCGAGTGCCGCCCCCAGCACGCCGCCGGGCAGCTCCATCATGCGGTCGGCGTAATACATCCATGAAACGCTGCCCGATTGCAGATAAGACGCGAAAATCGTGTTGATAACCAAAGAAATCTGCGCCACGCTCACGCCCAAAATCGCAGGTGCCATTTGTTTCATGACGCGGTTGACCGCCGCATCTTTGAAATTCAGTTTGGGCAGTTTCAAAAAACCCAGTTTCGCCAACCAAGGGAGCTGAAAGCCGAGCTGCAAAATACCGCCGACAAAAACCGCCCAAGCCAGCGCGGTAACGGGAGGATCGAAATACGGCACGAAAAACAGCGCGAATACGATAAACGACACGTTCAGGAACGTGGGCGTAAACGCCGGAATGCTGAATTTATGATAGGAATTGAGTACCGAGCCGACAAAAGAGGAAAGTGAAATCAATAAGATATAGGGGAACGTAATCCGCAGCAAATCGATGGAGAGCTGAAATTTGTCGGCATCTTTGGCAAAACCGGGTGCGGAAACATAAATCACCCAAGGCGCGGCAAGTATGCCCAGCGCGGTAACGATGACCAGCACAAACGACAGCATCCCCGCCACATGGCGGATAAAAGCCTCCGTCGCCTCTTTAGAACGCGTTTCCTTATATTCCGCCAAAATCGGCACAAACGCTTGGGCAAACGCCCCCTCCGCAAACACGCGGCGAAGCAGGTTGGGCAGTTTGAACGCGACAAAAAACGCATCCGTCGCCATGCCCGCGCCGAATGCGCGCGCAATGACCGTATCGCGCACAAATCCCAAAACGCGCGACACCATCGTCAGGCTGCCGACTTTTGCCAAAGCTCCCAGCATATTCATCGTATTTCCTTTTCGGTTGAAACCCCGCCCTTTAGGGCGGCAGGATCAGACTTTGATAGTGGATTAAATTTAAATCAGGACAAGGCGACGAAGCCGCAGACAGTACAGATAGTACGGCAAGGCGAGGCAACGCTGTACTGGTTTAAATTTAATCCACTATATTTGAAAGGGGTGTAACCCTTCCGAACCAGGGCAACGCATAGGGCGGTGCTTTATGTGCCGTCCTGTGTGTTGGAACATCATTAGTTCCCCAACAGCCGTATCCGTCTGGGGCGACGGCGCGTATTGTACGACAGAAACCGCTTCAGACGGCATCGGGTTTGATGCCGTCTGAAGCGGTTTCCCGAAACGAAAACGTCCTTTTCCGGCGGCAAACTGTATCAACACGCGGAAATGCAATAAAATAGCCGGATTCCGATTGATTTCCAACATCTGTTTCCAACATCACGGAGAGCCGTATGAAATCCAGACACCTCGCCCTCGGCGTTGCCGCCCTGTTCGCCCTTGCCGCGTGCGACAGCAAAGTCCAAACCAGCGTCCCCGCCGACAGCGCGCCTGCCGCTTCGGCAGCCGCCGCCCCGGCAGGGCTGGTCGAAGGGCAAAACTATACCGTCCTTGCCAACCCGATTCCCCAACAGCAGGCAGGCAAAGTCGAAGTCCTTGAGTTTTTCGGCTATTTCTGTCCGCACTGCGCCCACCTCGAACCTGTTTTAAGCAAACACGCCAAGTCTTTTAAAGACGATATGTACCTGCGTACCGAACACGTCGTCTGGCAGAAAGAAATGCTGACGCTGGCCCGCCTTGCCGCCGCCGTCGATATGGCTGCCGCCGAAAGCAAAGATGTGGCGAACAGCCATATTTTCGATGCGATGGTCAACCAAAAAATCAAGCTGCAAAATCCGGAAGTCCTCAAAAAATGGCTGGGCGAACAAACCGCCTTTGACGGCAAAAAAGTCCTTGCCGCCTACGAGTCCCCCGAAAGCCAGGCGCGCGCCGACAAAATGCAGGAGCTGACCGAAACCTTCCAAATCGACGGTACGCCCACGGTTATCGTCGGCGGCAAATATAAAGTCGAATTTGCCGACTGGGAGTCCGGTATGCACACCATCGACCTTTTGGCGGACAAAGTACGCGAAGAACAAAAAGCCGCGCAGTAAGCCCGTTTGGAAAATGCCGTCTGAAACTTGGTTTTCAGACGGCATTTTGATTGGGTTTAAAACGTAAAGCCCGTTTCCAGTTCTTCATCGCCGACCAGTTCGACCAAGAGCGCGTAGAGCGGGGCGAGTTCGGCATAACGGCGCGATACGCGGCGCAGATAGTTTAAGAAACGCGGGATTTCCGGATGGTATTTGTCTTTGCCGTCGCGGTAGTACAGGCGTGCGAAGATGCCTGCAACCTTCAAGTGCCGCTGCACGCCCATCCATTCGAACCAGCGGTAAAACTCGTCAAACGCTTCGGGGACGGGCAGGCCGGCAGCCCGCGCCTTTTCCCAGTAGCGGATAACCAAGTCCAAGACAAATTCTTCTTCCCACTCGATAAAGGCATCGCGCAACAGCGACACCAAATCGTAGGAAATCGGGCCGTAAAGCGCGTCTTGGAAGTCTAAAACGCCCGGCCTGCCGCGCGTCAGCATCAGGTTGCGGACGATAAAGTCGCGGTGCACATAGACTTTGGGCTGCGCCAACAGGGGCGGCAGCAGTGTATCGACGGTCTGCTGCCAAAGTTGGCGTTGTTTGAATGTTAATTCGCGCCCCAATTCTTTTGCGACAAACCATTCCGGGAACAGGTTAATTTCGCGCAACATCGTTTCACGGTCATATTCGGGCAAAACCCCTTCACGGCTTGCCTTCTGCAATTCGACCAGCTCGCCGATGGCCTCCAGCAGCAGCGCTTTGTGCGCCGTTTCGCCCTGTTCCTGAAGCATCGCGGTTAAAAACGTCGTATTGCCCAAGTCGTTCAATACCACAAACCCCAAATCCGTGTCCGCGTGCAATATCTGCGGCACATTGACCATGTCAAACAGTTTCTGCACTTTCAAATAAGGTGCGACACTCATCTTGTCAGGCGGCGCATCCATGCAGACGACACTGCTGCCGTCTGAAAACGTTGCACGGAAATAGCGGCGGAAATCAGCATCTGCCGCCGCAAAGGCCAGTTCGAAACTGCGGCCGGAATAGATGGTCTGAAGCCAATTTTTCAGTTCGATTTGTCGTTGCATAACAGTACTAAAGCATTTCAGGTTACAATAAACGCTATTCTAACTGGCAAACCGACCTGAGGGGCAATTTTGGCTCGTTTATTTTCACTCAAACCACTGGTGCTGGCATTGGGCTTCTGCTTCGGCACGCATTGCGCCGCCGCCGATGCCGTTGCGGCGGAGGAAACGGACAATCCGACCGCCGGAGGAAGCGTTCGGAGCGTGTCCGAACCCATACAGCCTACCAGCCTGAGCCTCGGTTCGACCTGCCTGTTTTGCAGTAACGAAAGCGGCAAACCCGAAAAAACCGAATCTGCCGTCCAAGGCAGCGGCGAAGCATCCATCCCCGAAGACTATACGCGCATTGTTGCCGACAAGGTGGAAGGACAGTCGCAGGTGCAGGTGCGTGCCGAAGGCAACGTCGTCGTCGAACGCAACCGGACGACCCTCAATGCCGATTGGGCGGATTACGACCAGTCGGGCGACACCGTTACCGCAGGCGACCGGTTCGCCCTCCAACAGGACGGTACGCTGATTCGGGGCGAAACCCTGACCTACAATCTCGAGCAGCAGACCGGGGAAGCGCACAACGTCCGTATGGAAACCGAACACGGCGGACGGCGGCTGCAAAGCGTCAGCCGCACCGCCGAAATGTTGGGCGAAGGGCATTACAAACTGACGGAAACCCAATTCAACACCTGTTCCGCCGGCGATGCCGGCTGGTATGTCAAGGCCGCTTCCGTCGAAGCCGATCGGGAAAAAGGCATAGGCGTTGCCAAACACGCCGCCTTCGTGTTCGGCGGCGTTCCCATTTTCTACACCCCTTGGGCGGACTTCCCGCTTGACGGCAACCGCAAAAGCGGCCTGCTTGTTCCCTCACTGTCCGCCGGTTCGGACGGCGTTTCCCTTTCCGTTCCCTATTATTTCAACCTTGCCCCCAATCTCGATGCCACGTTCGCGCCCAGCGTGATCGGCGAACGCGGCGCGGTCTTTGACGGGCAGGTACGCTACCTGCGGCCGGATTATGCCGGCCAGTCCGACCTGACCTGGCTGCCGCACGACAAGAAAAGCGGCAGGAATAACCGCTATCAGGCGAAATGGCAGCATCGGCACGACATTTCCGACACGCTTCAGGCGGGTGTCGATTTCAACCAAGTCTCCGACAGCGGCTACTACCGCGACTTTTACGGCAACAAAGAAATCGCCGGCAACGTCAACCTCAACCGCCGTGTATGGCTGGATTATGGCGGCAGGGCGGCGGGCGGCAGCCTGAATGCCGGCCTTTCGGTTCTGAAATACCAGACGCTGGCAAACCAAAGCGGCTACAAAGACAAACCGTATGCCCTGATGCCGCGCCTTTCCGCCGATTGGCGCAAAAACACCGGCAGGGCGCAAATCGGCGTGTCCGCACAATTTACCCGCTTCAGCCACGACAGCCGCCAAGACGGCAGCCGCCTCGTCGTCTATCCCGACATCAAATGGGATTTCAGCAACAGCTGGGGTTACGTCCGTCCCAAACTCGGACTGCACGCCACCTATTACAGCCTCAACCGCTTCGGCAGCCAAGAAGCCCGACGCGTCAGCCGCACTCTGCCCATTGTCAACATCGACAGCGGCGCAACTTTTGAGCGGAATACGCGGATGTTCGGCGGCGGAGTCCTGCAAACCCTCGAGCCGCGCCTGTTCTACAACTATATTCCTGCCAAATCCCAAAACGACCTGCCCAATTTCGATTCGTCGGAAAGCAGCTTCGGCTACGGGCAGCTCTTTCGCGAAAACCTCTATTACGGCAACGACAGGATTAACACCGCAAACAGCCTTTCCGCCGCCGTGCAAAGCCGTATTTTGGACGGCGCGACGGGGGAAGAGCGTTTCCGCGCCGGCATCGGTCAGAAATTCTATTTCAAGGATGATGCGGTGATGCTTGACGGCAGCGTCGGCAAAAAACCGCGCAACCGTTCCGACTGGGTGGCATTTGCCTCCGGCAGCATCGGCAGCCGCTTCATCCTCGACAGCAGCATCCACTACAACCAAAACGACAAACGCGCCGAGAACTACGCCGTCGGTGCAAGCTACCGTCCCGCACAGGGCAAAGTGCTGAACGCCCGCTACAAATACGGGCGCAACGAAAAAATCTACCTGAAGTCCGACGGTTCCTATTTTTACGACAAACTCAGCCAGCTCGACCTGTCCGCACAATGGCCGCTGACGCGCAACCTGTCGGCCGTCGTCCGTTACAACTACGGTTTTGAAGCCAAAAAACCGATAGAGGTGCTGGCGGGTGCGGAATACAAAAGCAGTTGCGGCTGCTGGGGCGCGGGCGTGTACGCCCAACGCTACGTTACCGGCGAAAACACCTACAAAAACGCTGTCTTTTTCTCACTTCAGTTGAAAGACCTCAGCAGTGTCGGCAGAAACCCCGCAGACAGGATGGATGTCGCCGTTCCCGGCTATATCCCCGCTCACTCTCTTTCCGCCGGACGCAACAAACGACCCTGACCGTCGGAAACCCGGCAGGAGCACCGTTCCCGAACAAGACGGCATTCCACCGACAACCCCAAACCCGCCATCAAAGGTAGGATTCAAACGATAAGGAAAGAATGATGAAAATCAAAGCCCTGATGATTGCCGCCGCATTGCTGGCAGCAGCCGATGTCCACGCCGCACCGCAAAAGGCAAAAACCGCATCCGCCAAAGCTGCCAAAGCTGCCAAAGCTGCCAAAGCTGCCAAAGTTGCCAAAGTTGCCAAAGTTGCCAAAGTTGCCGCCACGGCGCAAAAAGAAGCCGCACCCGCACAACAGCAGGGCGGTATCCGCTTTTCAGACGGCATTGCCGCCGTTGCCGACAACGAAGTCATCACGCGCCGCCGGCTTGCCGAAGCCGTTGCCGAAGCCAAAGCCAACCTGCCCAAAGACGCGCAGATAAGCGAATCCGAGCTGTCCCGACAGGTGCTGATGCAGCTTGTCAACCAATCCCTGATTGTACAGGCGGGCAAACGCCGCAACATTCAAGCAAGCGAAGCGGAAATCGATGCCGTCGTCGCAAAAAATCCCGCCCTCAAAAACCTCAGCCCCGCCCAACGCCGCGATTTTGCCGACAACATCATTGCCGAAAAAGTCCGCCAGCAGGCAGTGATGCAGAACAGCCGCGTGAGCGAAGCTGAAATCGATGCCTTCCTCGAGCAGGCGCAAAAACAAGGCATCACCCTGCCCGAAGGCGCACCGTTGCGCCAATACCGCGCCCAACACATCCTGATTAAAGCCGACAGCGAAAACGCCGCCGTCGGCGCGGAAAGCACCATCCGCAAAATCTACGGAGAGGCCCGCAGCGGCACAGACTTTTCCAGCCTAGCGCGCCAATATTCGCAAGACGCGAGCGCGGGCAACGGCGGAGATTTGGGCTGGTTTGCCGACGGCGTGATGGTTCCCGCCTTTGAAGAAGCCGTCCACGCGCTCAAACCCGGACAGGTCGGCGCGCCCGTCCGCACCCAATTCGGCTGGCATATCATCAAATTGAACGAAGTGCGCGAGGCCGGCACACCTCAGGAACGTATCCGCAATTCCGTGCGGCAATACATCTTCCAACAAAAAGCCGAACAGGCAACCGTCAACCTGTTGCGTGACCTGCATTCCGGTGCCTACGTGGACATCCGCTGAAACGGTCGTGACTGAAAAGCCGTGCCGTCCCGACAACCTTCGGGCGGCACGGCTTTTTCAAACTGCGGCGGCAGACAGGCGGACGAAGCGGTGGAACATATTGAAAAAAATAAACAAACGCCGTAAAAGTTTTCCGGTGGACGGCGAAAAGCTCGTTTTCTAGCTGCTCTTTAAGTTAATATTCCGTTAAACAATGTTTTTGATTGTTAAGAAAAATTTAACCTTTTTAACTTTTAAGTATTTGAAAATAATGGAATTTTTTGACAGGATGCAGTTGGAAAACTTGCCCCGCAAATCGGGATAAAAGTAAAAACGGACGGCATAAAATAATTGTATTTATTGGCTAAATTGAAATCACGAACATAATTTTGAATGTATTGTTTGTTGTAGTTCGGATTAGTGTAATGTTGATCTTGCTTGGGTAAATTGTTTGCTCCTAAAATTGAAATAATGGCGTCATCAGTACGGAAATTATCCGCTTTAGCCGTTGCGTAATCTACGGTTCGTTGCATATGCCGAATAATTCGCCCAAGTGCTTCTTCTTTTGAAATGTTTAGACGAGAAGCTACTATG
>NZ_KV815477.1:0-2554 GCF_001814225.1 Neisseria sp. HMSC070F02
AAAGCAGCAGGAATTTATCGGAAACGACCGAAACCGAACGGACCGGATTCCCGCTTTTACGGAGAAAGATGATGGAAAATCATCATCGTGCGTCAAACCCGCGCGGCAGCACATCGGCAGAGGAAATCAGAGATACGGTTGCAGGGTGCGGCGGAGGATGTCCGTGTCGGTAATTTCGGTGATGTTGGCTTCGCCCAGCCGGTTCAGACCGATAAAGCGCATGATGCCGCCGCTGACTTTTTTATCGTGGCTCATATGTTCGAGCCATTTTTCAAAGGCAAACACGGGCGGTGCGGACGGCAGTCCAGCGGCTTCGAGCAGGGCGGCGAGCCGCGCGGTATCTGCGGCGGAGGTTTTGCCCAGTTGTTCGGACAAACGCGCCGCCAACACGCAGCCGGCGGCGATGGCTTCTCCATGCAGCCAAGTGCCGTAACCCATCTCGGTTTCAATGGCGTGTCCGAAGGTGTGTCCGAGGTTGAGCCATGCGCGTATGCCCTGTTCGGTTTCGTCTTGGGCGACGATGTCTGCCTTCATTTGGCAGCAGCGGTACACGGCTTGGGCGAGTTTTTCCCGATCGAGCGTCATCAGTCCGGATATGTTTTGTTCGAGCCATTCGAAAAAACCGATGTCGCCGAGCGCGCCGTATTTGATGACTTCCGCCATACCGGCGGACAATTCGCGGACGGGCAGGGTGTGCAGCGTGTCCAAGTCGGCAAGCACCGCCTGCGGCTGGTAGAATGCGCCGATCATATTTTTGCCGAGCGGGTGGTTGATGGCGGTTTTGCCGCCCACCGATGAGTCGACTTGACTCAACAGTGTGGTCGGTATTTGAACGAACGGTGCGCCGCGCTGGTAGGTGGCAGCGGCAAAGCCGACCATGTCGCCGATCACGCCGCCGCCCAGTGCGATTAATGTGGTTTTGCGTTCGGCGCGGTTTTGCATCAGCCCGTCAAAGATGAGGTTGAGCGTCTGCCAGTTTTTGTGCGCCTCGCCGTCGGGCAGGATGATGCTGAAATGGGATACGCCTGCCGCATCCAATGCCGTCTGAAGCGTGCCGAGGTAGAGCGGGGCGACGGTTTCGTTGGCGATGATGGCGGCGCGTTTGCCCAAATGCGGTTTGAGCAGGCTTCCTGCCTGCGGCAGCAGTCCGTTGCCGATAAAGATGGGGTAGCTGTGGGACGGGGTGTGTACGGTCAGTGTTTTCATTGTTGTTCCTTAAAGTTTGAACCGCCGGCCCGCCGGGCGGGGCGCGGCTTGGTTTTCTGGGCGCGGCGCATATGCCGGTTTATCGGGATAAGCGTTTGAGCAGGGTTTGCACGGTTTGCCGGCAGTTTGCCGATTCTACGGTAAAGTCGGCGGTTTGGCGGTAAACGGGGTCGCGTGCGGCGTAGAGTTCACGTAATTTCGCCAAAGGATCGGCAACTTGCAGCAAAGGACGGCTGTTGTCGCAGCGCGTGCGTTCGAGCAGGGTTTCGGGCGGGGCGTGCAGATAGACGACCGTGCCGCTTTTGCGGATAAGGGCGCGGTTTTCTTCTTTTAACACCGCGCCGCCGCCGGTGGACAGGACGATATGGGGCAGGATAACCAGCTTTTTGAGTATGGCGGTTTCGCGCGAACGGAATCCCTGTTCGCCTTCCATTTCAAATATGGTGGGGATGGGAACGCCGGCGGCTACGGCGATTTCGTGATCGCTGTCGTAAAAACGGTAATCCAGCCGCTGCGCCATTTGCCGGCCCAGCGTGGTTTTGCCCGCGCCCATCAGTCCGATGAGGATGAGTTTGCCGTTAAAGTTTTTCATCACAATTCCTTAATGTTTGACACCCCGCCTTTCGGGGCGACAGGGTTCGGGCTTGTCGGGTTACGGCGGAATTTTATACGAAATCGGCAGGGCAGCGGTACGTTTGGAAAAATAACCCGACCATCCCGAACCTTTCTGATTTTAAGGAAAAATAAAAGAAATCAGGGAGGTTTTTTATTTCAGGCTGTGTTTTGACAATCCGTTGATTTCACTTATTTGTCAGGAAAAGGCAATTATCTTTGCTTAGGTAAACAATTATCCAATTGAATATATTGAAGATAATATGTTTATCAATACTATAGTGGATTAACAAAAACCAGTACAGCGTTGCCTCGCCTTAGCTCAAAGAGAACGATTCTCTAAGGTGCTGAAGCACCAAGTGAGTCGGTTCCGTACTATTTGTACTGTCTGCGGCTTCGTCGCCTTGTCCTGATTTAAATTTAATCCACTATAATGACCGTCGGGCATCTGTCGCCGTCATTCCCGCGCAGGCGGAAATCCGAACACGTCCGCACGGAAACCCATATCCCGTCATTCCCACGAAAGTGGGAATCTAGAACGCAGGGTTGGAGAAACCGTTTTATCCGATAAGTTCCTGAACCGACAGACCTAGATTCCCGCCTGCGCGGGAATGACGCGGTTTTAAGTTGCTGTTTCGGGTTGCTGTTTTTTGTGGAAATGACGAGGCTTTGGGTTGTGAGGATTTACCCCTTCCGCCGTCCTTCCCACAAAAGTGGGAATCCAGAAATGAAAAGC
>NZ_KV815478.1:0-10664 GCF_001814225.1 Neisseria sp. HMSC070F02
CGCCGTACTGGTTTTTGTTAATCCACTATACAAAGCAATTTATCGGAGATGATGAAAAAAGTGGGCTTGAAGGGTCGGTCTGTCTGCAAAATGCCGTCTGAAGGCTGTTGGTGCGTTCAGACGGCATTGTTGTTATTTGATTTTGAAGTGCAGCCAGGCGACGTGCCCCTGTTTGAGGTAGCGGAAGGTTTCATTGAGGTTGCCGACGGGCGGCGGATGGTCGCCGACGATGATGACTTCTGTGCCTTTCATTTCGGGGCGTTGGATCAAATCCGCCAGTTGGTCGAAGAATTGGGTGTGCAGGCTGAAGTTGCGGCAGAGGTCGGTTTCGGCGGGCAGGCCGTATTCGGTGCATTTGAGCCTGTGGTTGAAAATGTCGGATTCGGGATAGTCGGCGTGGCTGGTCAGCGTCATCCAGTAAAACAATCCTTTGCTGTGTTTTTTGAAAAATGCCGACACTTCGCCGAACAGCTCGCTGTCGCACACGCCGCCGAAAATGGCGCAGGTTTTTTTACCGATCAGGTTTTCGGCGGTTTTGATTTCTTGAAAGCCCGCCCTCGGATACCAGCTGAAGCGGTCATAAAGCGAACTGCCCGCGCCGTGCATCGCAAAGGTGGCGTAACCTTCTTGTTTCAAACGGTTGGGGAGGCAGCGGGCAAATTTTTCGTCGGGCGCGCGGCGCAGTGCGAACCCGCGCAAACCGCCGTAGGCGCACAGTTCGCGCATTTCGCCTTCGACCGTCGCGCCGATAAAGGGAAAACTGCCGCTTTCCCAAACCGAAAAACGGTCTTTTTGCGCCAGCAGTTTGGCAAAAGTGGCGTTTTGAAGTTCGGGATTGGCCGGCAGCCCCCAAGATTCGGCGACGATAAAGAGGATTTTTTGAGATTTCGGCTCGTTCAGATGCGTGGCGGCACGCTGTTGATTGCCCAAGGGGAGGAAGACGGGATCGACCAGGCCGGCGGTAATAAAGTCGGCATTCTGGCTGACGGTGTAGAGCATCGCCTGACTTTTGGCGTAGTAGAAGTTGTTTGCGCCGAAGATATTGGCCATCCGACCCCGGTCGTAGTAACTCAAATGGCCGGTGAAATAGCCGGCTGCCGCCACAACGGCGGCGCAGACGGCAATGTGCCGGAAGTCGGTTTTGGCGGCGGCTTTCTGCAACACAAACGGCATCGCCAGCATATACAGCAGCAACAGCCCGGTCATTATCTGATAAGGGGCGGGGGCGGTCAGGATGAAGGGGACGAGGTTGATGGCGCCGATGAGATCCATAAAAGGGAAGAGTTGGATCACCATCATCAGCCCGTCAAACAAAACCGCCAGCCAAAACGCCAATACGCCGGCAATTTTGACGAAACGCCAAGGCAGGGCGATCAGCAGCGCGGCGGGAAGATAGTCCAAATTGACAATCGGGCGGGCGGTGGCGGTCAGCAGTGCCAAAACCCAAAACACCGCATTGGGGGCAAGCAGTATCAGCAGGGACAGCAGCAGCCGTTTCGGCAGGAATGGCGGCAGCGTCCATTGTTTGGAGAGCAGGGGGTGAATATTCATCGTATTTCCTTTTCGGTTGAAACTTCGCCACTCGGACATCTGTCCTTCGGGGCGGCAGGATCAGACTTTATTTGGGAGGCGTAACCCCTTCCAAATCAGGGCAACACATAGGGCGGTGCTTTATGTGTCGTCCTGTGTGTTGAAACATCTGCATTTCTTTCTGAAACAGGGGTATTTAAAACAGAGAACCGGATGGCGGAACGATGCCGTCCGGGCGCGAAAATGCGGCACGGTGCGGCAGGGGGCGCGCATGCGTGTCGGGGAAAGGAAAACAGGGAAAGGAGGTGGGCTGAAACCCTGCCTGAAGAAAAGGCGGGTTTGAGGGGCGGGAAAAGGGGAATGCGCCGCGCGGAAAGTGCGTGCGTCGGCAGTAAGGGGGGTTATAATTTTTTGCTTGCTTGCTTGCTTGCTTGCTTGCTTGCTTGGCGTTTGTTTGTTTCGCATTTTGGGAGGGGCGGCGGATACGGTGTATCGCGCCGCTTTTTTCAGATTCGGATAAGGATGGTGGGGCTGTTGTCCGCAATCGGGCGGTGCGGTTTTACATTACGTCCAACACATCGATGCCCAGCAAATCCAAGCCTTGTTTCAGCGTGTCGCCGGTCAGCTTCGCCAGTTGCAGGCGGCTGTTGCGGCTTGCGCTTTCGGCTTTGAGTATCGGACAGGCTTCGTAGAAGCGGCTGAACAGGGTCGCAATTTGATAGAGGTAGGCGGCGAGGTAGTGCGGATACGCCGTGTCCGCCACGCTTTGCAGCACGTTTTCAAATTTCAGCAGCTCAGCGGCCAGTTGTTTTTCCAGCGGTTCGGTCAAAACGGTTGGCGCATTTGCATCCCATTCGCCTGCTTTGCGGAACACGCTTTGCACGCGGGTGTAGGCGTATTGCAGATAGGGGGCGGTGTTGCCTTCAAACGAGAGCATGGCGTCCCAGTCGAACACATAATCGCTGGTGCGGTTTTTGCTCAAATCGGCGTATTTGATTGAGCCGATGCCGACGGTTTTGCCGATTTTAGCGGCTTCATCCGCGCCCAATTCGGGATTTTTTTCTTTCACCAAAGCGGTGGCGCGCTCGACGGCTTCGGTCAGCAGGTCAACCAGTTTTACAGTGTCGCCGCTGCGCGTTTTGAACGGTTTGCCGTCTTTGCCCATCATCGTGCCGAAGCCGACAAATGCCGCGCCGACGTTTTCCGGCAGATAGCCGGCTTTGCGTGAAGTGGTGAAAAGTTGCTCAAAGTGCAGGGCTTGGCGATGGTCGACGACGTACAGCAGGCGGTCGGCATGAAGCGTGCCGACACGGTAGCGCAGACACGCCAAATCGGTGGAAGCATAAAGGAAGCCGCCGCCTTGTTTTTGCACGATAAATGCGGCGGGTTCGCCTTCTTTGTTTTTAAACTCGTCCAAGAACACGACTTTCGCGCCGTCGTCTTCGACCGCCAAGCCTTTTTGAACCAAATCATCGACCACGGCTTGCAAATCGTCGTTGTATTTCGATTCGCCTGCCACGTCTTCAGGGCGCAGCTTCAAGCCCAGCGTGTCGTAAACGGCTTGGGCGTGCGAGAGCGAAATATCGACAAACTGTTTCCACAATGCCAAAACGGTTTCATCGCCGCCTTGCAGCTTCACAACGTATTCGCGTGCGGTGTCGGCAAAGGCAGGGTCTTCGTCAAAGCGCACTTTGGCGGCGCGGTAAAACTGCTCCAAATCCGCCAACTCGAACGCGGCATTGTCTTTTTGCTGCTCGACCAAATAAGCGACCAACATGCCAAACTGCGTACCCCAGTTGCCGACGTGGTTTTGACGGATAACGGTATTGCCCATAAATTCTAACACGCGCGAAATGCTGTCGCCGATGATGCTGGAACGCAGGTGGCCGACGTGCATTTCCTTCGCCAGATTGGGCGAAGAATAGTCGATAACGACGGTTTGCGGTTTGTCGGTTTTTGCCACGCCGAAACGTGCGTCGTTCAAGGCCGTCTGAATGTTTTGCGCGAGAAATTCGGGGCGCAGGCGCAGGTTGATAAAACCGGGACCGGCGACTTCCGCGCTTTCGATGACGGCGTTGCCTGCCAATGCGTCGGCGACCTTTTGCGCCAACTCGCGCGGGTTTTGTTTGGCTTTTTTCGCCGCACCCATCACGCCGTTGATTTGGAAATCGCCGTGTTCGGCGTTTTTGGTCGGCTGCAAAACAATAGGGCTGTCGGCGATGCCTGCGGCGGCAAAGGCGGCGGCGGCTTCGTGTTCGACGGTTTGATGTAGGTTCATGAAGTTCGGTCTTTCGGTTAAATTCAAATCAGGCGGTATTTTAAAAGATTTTATGCGGCAGAAACAGGAATTGTGCGCTTTTTCTGCCGGTTTACGGCGTTTCGGGTTCGGGTACGTCGAACACTTGGCGCAGGTAGGCGAGGAAGGTGCTGTTGTTGGTCATGGTTTTGCCCGGAGAGTCGGACAGCTTGGCGACGGACTGCCCGTTGCATTCGACCAGTTTCAAGACGATATTCAAGGGCGTATGCCCCATATCGTTGGTGAGGTTGGTGCCGATGCCGAAGCCGGTTTTGAAGCGGTCTTTGAAATATTGGTGCAATGCCCAAGAGCGTTCGATGTCCAGCCCGTCGGAGAAGGTCAGCATTTTGGTGCGGCTGTCGATTTTGAGCTTTTGATAGTGGGCGTAGGCTTTGTCGCCCCAAACGTAAGGGTCGCCGCTGTCGTGGCGCAGCCCGTCGAAAAGTTTGGCGAAATAGAGGTCGAAATCGCGCAGGAAGGCATCCATACCGACCACGTCGGTCAGGGCAACGCCCAAATCGCCCCGGTATTCGTGCACCCAGCTTTCGAGCGCGGCCTTTTGGAAATTCCGCAGGCGTACGTCGAGGGCCTGGAATGCCTGCAGGAACTCGTGCGCCATGGTGCCGATGGGGGTGATGCCGAGTTTTTTGGCGAGAAAGACATTGCTGGTGCCGCGCACGATGCTTGGGGCGGCTTCGAGCAGGGTGCGGATGACGTGTTCCTGCCACGCGAGCTTGTAGCGGCGGCGCGTGCCGAAGTCGGAAATCAGGAAGGGCGGTTCGTCGGGGTTTTGTGCGGCGGCGATTTCTTTGAGGCGCACGGCTTTGGCTTGAAGCCGGCGTTCGCCTTCTTCTATGACTGCAGGGGTTTCCAGGCGGCGGAAGTAAAGTTCGTTGACAATGGCGAGGATGAAGATTTCAAAAAACATCGCCTGTATCATCGGACCTTCGATGCGGATGTTCAGACGGTCTTTATCGTCTGTGCCGATTTCGACAAAGCGGCGTTGGAGCTGGAAGAGTTCGAGATAATCGACAAAGTCGCTTTTGATGAAACGCAGGCTGCGGAGGTAGCCGAGTTCGTCATGGGTAAAGCGCAGTTGGCAGAGCGCGTCGAGTTCGACTTCCAAGTCTTCTTTGATGTCGGCAAGCGGATAGACGGTCGAGGCGTTGCGGCAGCGGAATTCGTAAAGGCTGTGCGTCTGCGGAAACTGGTGCAGAACCACTTGCAGCATAGTGAATTTGTAGAGGTCGGTGTCAAGCAGCGAATGTATGATGCCGGTCATATGGCGTGTCTCCCGATTTTTGGTGGCGGCTTGGGGCGTATTAGAACACATCGCGCCCGCCCCGTGTGCCGGAAATGCCGTCTGAATGCGCCCCCTCATGATTGAGGCTGATTCGAATTTCTCCGAAACCGACTTCCTGCACGATTCTGACCAATCCTTCTTTGGCAAGCTCCAACAGTGAGATGAAGTTGACGACCACGTAAGCCGCGCCCTGTTCGGGATTGAACAGGTCGTGAAACCTGCATATCCCGTGTTTGTTCAAACGGCGCAGGATTGCCGTCATTTGCGCGCGCACGGAGATGGTTTCTTTGATAACTTCGTGGCTGCGCGTATGTTTTGCCCGAGACAAAATACCCAGCCACGCTTGCGTCAAGTCGGTAATATAGACTTCGGGCAGCTTGGCTTCGACGGCAATTTCCAGCGGCAGGTAAGCCCACGCGAAATCCCGTCCGGCTCGGGGCAGCGCGTCCAAACCCTGCGCCGCCAGCTTCATCTGTTCGTAAGCCAGCAGGCGGCGCACCAACTCGGCACGCGGGTCGGCTTCTTCGTCTTCGACGGTTTCGGTACGCGGCAGCAGCAGGCGCGATTTGATTTCAATCAGCATTGCTGCCATCAAAAGATATTCCGCCGCCAAATCAAACTGATAGGTTTCTATTTGGGCGATGTAGTGCAGATACTGCTCGGTAATCTTCACCATCGGAATATCGAGAACATCGATGTTCTGCTTGCGGATCAGATACAGCAGTAGATCCAAAGGGCCTTGAAAACTGCCCAATACGACTTTCAGCGCGTCGGGCGGGATAAACAAATCCTGCGGCAAATCGGTAACGGGTTGGCCGAATACCCATGCGACAGTGTGCTCGGATGGTGCGGATGGGGCAGGGATGGGCGGCATGGCGTGAATCGGTAAGTGGATTTTAATATAAGTTTACAAAAGAAAACAATCTGCCGACATTCACGTATAATGTGGTCGGGCAGATGTTCAGACGGCATTATAACGGCTTTTAAATGCAAATGTTTTGAAAAGGAGCAGGTTGTGAATACGGTCTTGCTAAAACCTCTTAATTAATATAAATGTCTGAATTTTAAGTTTCTTGAGACAATATAATCAGTACTGGCTCTATCTATATAACCAGTAGCTTCTTTTACTTCAATATTATCTACATTACCGTATATTACAGGTAGCGACCCATAAATGATAAATTTATTCCCCAAAATTTTTTTACTAATTGATATATCATCTTCCATAAGTAATTCAGCGTAATTTTTAGCTCTTACTTGAAATCTAAACAATATTTTTCCTGCGTAAATTCTCGCATATGTGGGAGAGTTTATACCATAATCTTTGTATAGATGAACAATAGAAATACATTGTTCATCTATGCAATAATAAGCTACTTTTTGTTGGTCAAGATAACGGCAATATATGTAATACATACTGCAAAGTATTACCACTAATAATATAAAACTTGTTCTTAGGATACATATTTTGCGATAACGTATCTTATGGTATATACCATATACTACAAAAAATATCGGAATAAGCATTAGTAATAAAAATGAAAAAATAACTAAATTATTAACGAATTCCATTAAATAGCTCTCCGATACTTGGTATATTATTAGGAATCATATATTTTATGTTATTTTTTATCCGTATCCTTTGTTGTCTTAAATCATAACCATAGTTTGTTCAAATGCCGTCTGAATCCTGTTTCAGACGGCATTGCTTATTTTTTGTCTGCGATGTGTTCCACCGCCGCCTGTGCGCAATATAGCCCGAACGAAGCGGTAACGAGCATGCTTGCACCGTAGCCGGCGCACGACAAGCCCTGCGGTGCGGCATCGGTAGAACACGCCGCGCCCGATTGCGGCGGCGTGATGTTTTCGGTTGAGAACACGCACGGCACGCGCATATTTGCTTTCGTATCGCGGCTGAATCCGTAGCGTTTCCGCAAGGTGTAGCGCAGGTTGGCAAGCAGCGGGTCGTGGGTTACGCGGCTCAAATCGGCGGTTTGGATTAACGCCGGATTTTTTTGTCCGCCCGCGCCGCCGCTGAGGACAAACGGTTGTTTGCGTTCCACAAAATAAGCCGCCATTGCTGCTTTGACGCGCACTTGGTCGATCGCGTCGATGACGAAATCAAAACCTTTTCCGAAGTATTCCGGCAAATTGTCTTCGGTAACGAAATCTTCAATTTCAAACACTTGGCATTCTGGGTTGATTTGGGCGACGCGTTCGCGCAAGGCGGTAACTTTTGCTTTGCCGAAGTCTCCGGTCAGGGCGTGCAGCTGGCGGTTGACATTGGATTCGGCAACGTTGTCCAAATCAATCAAAGTCAAACGTCCGATGCCCGTCCGCGCCAAAGCCTCGACCGCCCACGAGCCGACACCGCCCACGCCGACTACGCAGACGTGTGCCTGTGAAAAGTGCGCCAAGGCGGAGTCTCCGTAGAGTCTGGCGATGCCGCCGAAGCGTCGCGAAGAGGTCAAAGCGTTGTCGGACATGGTCGAATCCTGCAAGATTGCGTCAAATCAAAAAGTGAACGAAAGCCGGCAAAAAATGCCTGACTGCACGGAAGCGGCATATTATACTGGAAAGCGGTCGGGCTGTTCGGCTGTTGTATAAAGCCCGACGGCGGGTCTATAATGAAACGGCGCAAACTGTCCCTGCGCCCATCCGACAAGAGGGCACCGCGAGGCGGTGCAAAAGGAGAATACGATATGTACAAACATCTGGTTGTTGCCGTTGACGGCAGTGAAACGTCCATCAATGCCCTGAAACATGCCGCCGAGCTTGCCGGGGTCAACGGTGCGCGTCTGACTTTGGTACACGTTGCCAATCCTGCCGAATATATGGCGCTCGCCCCCGAATTTTTGCAACACGAGAGTTACGAGGCAGCCGCCATTGCACAAGGTAACGAGGTTTTGGATGCCGCCGAGCGCACCGCCCGGGAACTGGGTGTGGAAAATACCGTCAAACACCTGCTGGTTGCCAATAAGGGTGCGCGCGAAATGGCGCAGGATTTGGTTGATTATGCCGATGAAAACGGTGCCGACCTGCTGGTGTTGGGCACGCACGGACGTACCGGGCTGATGCACCTTTTAATGGGCAGTTTTGCCGAAACGGTAATGCGCCAAAGCCACCTGCCGCTTTTGATTATCCGCAGCAAAGCCGAAGAGGCGTAGAAATTTTCAGTTTGAAGGCCTTAAATGTGATTTTTCATATTTAAGGCTTTTTAATTTATCTGTTTTTAACGGGAGGGCAGTATGCCTGATTACATCCGCATCTCGCGCGCCGCCGACAGCCTGCGCGATATCAAAATCACCCCTCATTTCCTGCCGCACGCCGACGGTTCGTGCCTTATTGAATGCGGCAATACCAAAGTGATTTGTACCGCTTCCATAGATGAAAACGTCCCGCCGTTTCTGCGCGGTAAAAACCAAGGCTGGGTAACGGCGGAATACGGGATGCTGCCTGCCTCAACTGCTTCCCGGATGCGCCGCGAAGCTTCGGCGGGCAAACAGTCCGGGCGCACACAAGAAATCCAACGCCTTATCGGGCGTTCGCTGCGCGCGGTCGTGGATATGGAAAAACTCGGCGAACGACAAATCTTGATTGACTGCGATGTGATTCAGGCAGACGGCGGTACGCGCACGGCTTCGATTACCGGTGCGTTTGTCGCGCTGCAAATCGCCGTCGGCAAACTGGTTTCAGACGGCATTTTGAGTGAAAACCCCATCCGCGAAGCCGTTGCCGCTGTGTCAGTAGGCGTAGTGAACGGCGTGCCGCTTTTGGATTTGGATTATCCCGAAGACTCCGGTTGCGACAGTGATGTGAATATCGTCATGACCGCATCGGGAAAAATCATCGAAATACAGGGGACGGCGGAAGACGCGCCGTTCAGTTTGGACGAATTGGGCAAACTGGTTGCACTGGCGCAAAAAGGCATAGGCGAACTGCTGCAACACCAGCAAAATGCGTTGTCCGCCGCCTGATTGTCGTCCGGATGCCGTCTGAAAACCGTTCAGACGGCATTTTGTCAACAATCTGAAAGAACAGGTTTTTCGCTGACCGCTGTCAAACGGCAGGCGGGAAAGCGCAGTCCGTTCTTGAACTTCATGTAAAAAATAGTAATAATAGCCGCTTTTCCAGCAAACCATGCTGCCCGACCAATCCCACACAAGAAAGCACGAAACATGGCGTTAATCGTACACAAATACGGCGGCACATCCGTAGGCTCGCCCGAACGCATTAAAAACGTGGCCAAACGTGTCGCCAAAGCCCGCGCCGAAGGACACGACATTGTCGTCGTCGTATCCGCCATGAGCGGTGAAACCAACCGCCTGGTCGCGTTGGCGCACGAAATGCAGGAACACCCCGATCCGCGCGAATTGGACGTGGTTTTGTCCACCGGCGAACAAGTAACCATCGGCCTTTTGGCGATGGCATTGAAAGACATCGGCGTGGATGCCAAAAGCTACACAGGCTGGCAGGTCGCCCTCAAAACCGATACCGCCCACACCAAAGCCCGCATCGAAAGCATTGATGACGAAAAAATGCGTGCCGACCTTACCGCCGGCAAAGTCGTCATCGTTGCCGGCTTCCAAGGCATCAGCAGTGAAGGTAATATTTCCACGCTCGGACGCGGCGGTTCCGACACTTCCGCCGTTGCGCTCGCCGCAGCCCTCAAAGCAGACGAATGCCAAATCTATACCGACGTAGACGGCGTTTACACAACCGACCCCCGCGTCGTACCCGAAGCGCACCGCATGGATACGGTTACATTTGAAGAAATGATCGAACTGGCAAGCCTCGGTTCGAAAGTTTTGCAAATCCGTTCAGTAGAATTCGCCGGAAAATACAAAGTGCGCCTGCGCGTACTGAGCAGCCTGCAAGACGGCGGCAATGGCACCTTAATTACCTTTGAAGAGGACGACAACATGGAAAGAGCTGCCGTAACCGGTATCGCATTCGATAAAAACCAAGCCCGCATCAACGTGCGCGGCGTACCCGACAAACCCGGCGTTGCCTATCAGATTTTGGGCGCGGTTGCCGATGCCAACATTGAAGTCGATATGATTATCCAAAATGTCGGCAGCGAAGGCACAACCGATTTTTCCTTTACCGTACCGCGCGGCGATTACAAGCAGACTTTGGAAATCCTGTCGGAACGCCAAGACAGTATCGGCGCGGCTTCTATTGATGGCGACGACACCGTATGCAAAGTCTCCGCAGTCGGTTTGGGTATGCGTTCGCACGTCGGTGTAGCCGCCAAAATCTTCCGCACGCTCGCCGAAGAGGGTATCAACATCCAAATGATTTCCACCTCCGAAATCAAAGTTTCCGTATTGATTGATGAAAAATACATGGAACTGGCAACCAGGGTATTGCATAAAGCCTTTAATTTGGGCTGATGTTTCACGGTTTGAAACGGACAACGGCACTGCCTTTATCGGGCAGTGCCGTTTTGTCTGCCGCCCGAATGTTCGGACGGCATATTTTGACTTTGGAACAAAAAATATAGTGGATTAAATTTATAGTGGATTAACAAAA
>NZ_KV815479.1:0-1036 GCF_001814225.1 Neisseria sp. HMSC070F02
CATTTTGCACAGGTCCGAACCACAGCGCGGGGGCGGTCAGGGCGGGGGAAGGGGCTTTGGTACTCTTATTGGGGTTATTTGCGTTGATGCAGCGGCCTGCTTTGACTTCCGGCAATTTGAGTTTGACGCTGACTAATCCTTTCTCTTCATACGTCCAACTACCGCTGAAAAAGTTATTATTCTGTTTTTTCCATGCTTCCGTCGGCTCGATGCGTGTTTTCAAGGTACCCAAATCAACTGTTCCGACTTGCGCGATATTTTTGATTTGTTTTTTATCCAGCAAATGCAGCTTGGCGTTCAGATAAAAGGCGACGGCGTGGTGTTTGTCCTGATGGTTTTTATTATTCTGACTCTTGTAATCGTCTGTCGTATAAACGAGGTTTTTGCCTTTGTGTTGGCTGTCCGCACCATTTTGCTGCGTCACGTCCTCGCTAAAAGAAGATACCAAAGAACCTTGTCTCTTTGGTTTGAAGGAGCTCTCTCCGCCCAAATTGAAAGACACGCCCAACCAAGGATGATCCTTCAATTTGTAAATGGGCGAATTGTCGCGGCTTTTGTCTTCGTATATATCCAGCCCGCCGCCGTTTGTCTTTTTTGCCAAACTGGAATTGCCGAAGGTAAATTGGGTTCTATAGGCAACTGTAGGACAACCTCCGCTGGAGCATGTGCTACCTTCGTAGCTGTAGCCTACTAACCCAGGGTGGGTCGTACCAATCTGATCAACGGCATTTTTGCGCTCGGTCAGCTTAGCGGTATCAAAACCGGAAACCTTGCCGTAGGGCGGCAGGTAGGTCGCCGCGCCGAAAACGACAGCATCTTTTTTTTCAGCAACAACTTCATCTTTATTATTGAATGAGAAACTAACGCTTTTTTTGATTCTGAAAAAACTCGTATGGGTAACTTCGCGTTCATTGATTTTTTGCACCAATTTGTTATAGTCACCCCCCCACTTTACCTCAGGCAGATTTTGCGCGTTCATTACAATAGCGTATTTATGCGTTTGCGTTTGCGCTTGCGCCTGCCCCCCCCCCCCGCC
>NZ_KV815479.1:1136-11762 GCF_001814225.1 Neisseria sp. HMSC070F02
CCCCCCCCCCCGCCGGTATGGGAAAACATCAATATGGCGGTATAAAGCGCGGTATGGCGGAAAACCTGCCTTTTTAAAGTTTTATTCATCGTATTTCCTTTTCGGTTGAACCCCCGCCGCTCGGACATCCGTCCTTCGGGACGGTGGAATCGGACTTTATCCGGGAGGGATGCAGCCCCTTCCGAATCAGGGCGGCACATAGGGCGGTGCTTGATGTGCCGCCCTGCGTGTTGGAACATATGTTTCGCAGGGTGTTTCGTGGGTTTCGCAGGGCGGGCTGTAGGGCGGGCTTTAGCCCACTCTATGGCGCACCTTGCGAATCTGCCTTATAAAAATACCCGAACCGTCATTCCCGCGCAGGCGGGAATCTAGGATGCGGAATCTAGAGAAACCGTTTATCCGATAAGTTTCCGTTCCGACAGGTCTGGATTCCCGCCTGCGCGGGAATGACGAACGGGAACGGCGCACGGGCATTGCCGGAATCTTTTGTGTTTCCATTATCATACTCTTTTTAATGCGCTATTCCAAGAATATGATGCCCTCCGGCGGCATCCCACCCTACGGCTTGCTATAAAAATACCTAAACCGTCATTCCCGCAAACCTACATTCCGTCATTCCCACGAAAGTGGGAATCTAGAACGTAAAATCTGAAGAAACCGTTTTATCCGATAAGTTTCCGCGCCGACAGACCTGGATTCCCGCCTGCGCGGGAATGACGGCATCGGTCTGCTGTTTTCGGACGGCATTTCGGCTCAATCCAGCAGTGCGTCCACAAACGCGCGCGCGTCAAACGGGCGCAAATCGTCTATGCCTTCGCCCACGCCGATGTAGCGGACGGGGACGGGGCGGTCGGAGGCAAGCGCGGCGAGGATGCCGCCTTTTGCCGTGCCGTCGAGTTTGGTCACGATTAAACCGGTCAGCCCTAATGCGTCGTCAAAGGCTTTGACTTGGTTGACGGCGTTTTGCCCGATGTTGGCATCAAGCACGACGATGATTTCGTGCGGCGCGTCGGGCATGGCTTTTTGCAGCACGCGTTTCACTTTTTTGATTTCTTCCATCAAGTGAAGCTGCGTGGGCAGGCGGCCGGCGGTGTCGGCCAGCACAATGTCGATGCCGCGCGCTTTGGCGGCTTGGACGGCATCGAAGCACACGGCGGCGGAATCGCCCGTGGTTTGCGAAATCACGGTTACGTTGTTGCGTTCGCCCCAAGCTTGAAGCTGCTCACGCGCGGCGGCGCGGAAAGTATCGCCGGCGGCAAGCAGCACAGATTTGCCCTGCGCTTGGAAATATTTGGCGAGTTTGCCGATGGATGTGGTTTTGCCCGCGCCGTTGATGCCAGCAAGCATGATGACAAACGGCTCTTTGGTTTCGGGCAAAACCAGCGGTTTCTCTAGAGGCTTAATCAGGTCGTACAAGGCTTCTTTCAGCGCGCCGCGCAATTCGTTGCCGTCTTTCAGCCCTTTGAGGCTGACGCGGTCGCGCACGTCTTTCATCAGGTATTCGGTGGCTTCCATGCCCATATCGCTGGTAATCAGCACGGTTTCCAGCTCTTCGTACAAATCTTCGTCGATTTGTCCGCCGCCGAACACGCCCGCCAGCGATTTCGCCATTTTGTCGCGCGATTTGGTCAAACCTTGTTTCAAACGCGCCGCCCAACCGAGCTTGTGTTCTTCAGTTGTTGCAACGGCTTCTTGAACTTGCCCGACAGCCTCGCCGACGGTTTCGGCAATGGCTTCTTTTGCCGCTTCGACTTGTTCCGCTGCTTTTTCCGCCGCTTCCTCTGCTTCAGACAGCATCTCGGCAACGGCTTCCTTTACTTGTTCAACCGCACCGCTGACGGTTTCAACAGCCGATTCGACCTGCCCTTTGACGCTTTCCGTTAAAGATTCGACTTCTTCTTTAATATTTTCAACTATTTGAGTAACTTCGGATTCTGCTTTTGCTGCAGTTTCCTGAACTTGAGCCTCCTCGGGAGCCGGCGTTTCCTGTTTTTTCTTGCGACGGAAGAAGCTGAACATTGAATTTTCCTTTTAATTTTAGAAACTTGAAACAGGGCGTATTGTAGCGTATTTTACGCGGCAAGGTTGTCTGAAAATCCGAGCTGTAAGGTTTCGGCATCTCAAACGTCTAATCATGCAAACCGTCCACACAGGAAACTCAAAATGAAACACCGTACTTTCTTTTCCCTTTGCGCCAAGTTCGGCTGCCTGCTTGCGCTGGGTGCTTGTTCGCCCAAAATCGTCGATGCCGGAGCCGCGACCGTGCCGCACACTTTATCCACTTTGAAAACTGCGGACAACCGCCCCGCCAGTGTTTACTTGAAAAAAGACAAACCGACGCTGATTAAATTTTGGGCGAGCTGGTGTCCTTTGTGTCTGTCCGAATTGGGACAGACCGAAAAATGGGCGCAAGATGCAAAATTCAGCTCCGCCAACCTGATTACCGTCGCGTCTCCGGGCTTTTTGCACGAGAAAAAAGACGGCGACTTCCAAAAATGGTATGCCGGTTTGAATTATCCCAAGCTGCCCGTCGTAACCGACAACGGCGGCACGATCGCCCAAAGCCTGAATATCAGCGTTTACCCTTCGTGGGCGTTAATCGGTAAAGACGGCGACGTGCAGCGCATCGTCAAAGGCAGCATCAACGAAGCGCAGGCGTTGGCGTTAATCCGCGACCCGAATGCCGATTTGGGCAGCTTGAAACATTCGTTCTACAAACCCGACACTCAGAAAAAGGATTCAAAAATCATGAACACGCGCACCATCTACCTCGCCGGCGGCTGCTTCTGGGGCTTGGAAGCCTATTTCCAACGCATCGACGGCGTGGTTGACGCGGTATCCGGCTACGCCAACGGCAACACGAAAAATCCGAGCTATGAAGACGTGTCCTACCGCCATACGGGCCACGCCGAAACCGTCAAAGTGACCTACGATGCCGACAAACTCAGCCTAGACGACATCCTGCAATATTTCTTCCGCGTCGTTGATCCGACCAGCCTCAACAAACAGGGCAACGACACCGGTACGCAATACCGCAGCGGCGTGTACTACACCGACCCCGCCGAAAAAGCCGTCATCGCCGCCGCCCTCAAACGCGAGCAGCAAAAATACCAACTGCCCCTCGTTGTTGAAAACGAGCCGCTGAAAAACTTCTACGATGCCGAGGAATACCATCAGGACTACCTGATTAAAAACCCCAACGGCTACTGCCACATCGACATCCGCAAAGCCGACGAACCGCTGCCGGGCAAAACCAAAGCCGCCGTACAAGGCAAAGGTTTCGACGCGGCAACGTATAAAAAACCCAGTGATGCCGAACTCAAACGCACCCTGACCGAAGAGCAATACCAAGTTACCCAACACAGCGCGACCGAATACGCCTTCAGCCACGAATACGACCACTTATTCAAACCCGGCATTTATGTGGACGTTGTCAGCGGCGAACCTTTGTTCAGCTCCGCCGACAAATATGATTCCGGCTGCGGCTGGCCGAGCTTCACGCGCCCGATTGATGCAAAATCCGTTACCGAACACGATGATTTCAGCTTCAATATGCGCCGCACCGAAGTGCGCAGCCACGCCGCCGATTCGCATTTGGGACACGTCTTCCCCGACGGCCCGCGCGACAAAGGCGGACTGCGCTACTGCATCAACGGCGCGAGCTTGAAATTCATCCCGCTGGAACAAATGGACGCGGCAGGCTACGGCGCGTTGAAGAGTAAAGTGAAATAAGCCGCACCGCCGCCTAACCCGACAAAATACCGTCTGAAACCTGCAACGTTTCAGACGGTATTTTTTATCCGGCGGGGATTTTGTCCAGACGGAGATTTTGTTTAGACGGCATCGCCGCCGTTTTCAATCAGCCCCGCCAACCGTTCCAATGCGAAGGCGACCGCCTGTGCGCGGACGGATTCGCGGTTGCCGTCAAAACGGCGCATTGCTTCGCAACTTCCGCCCGGAAAGGCAAACCCGAACCAAACCGTGCCGACGGGTTTGCTTTCGCTGCCGCCGCCCGGACCGGCGATGCCGGAAATACCGACGGCGTAATCCGCCTGCGCCACAGCTTTCGCGCCCCGCGCCATCTCATAGACGGTTTGGCGGCTGACCGCGCCGTGTTCGAGCAGGGTTTCGGGCAACACGCCCAAGCGGTCTTCTTTGGCTTTGTTGCTGTATGTTACAAAACTCTGGTCGAACCATTGCGAACTGCCTGCAACGCTTGTGAATGCGGCGGCAAGCATTCCGCCCGTACAGGATTCGGCACAGCTTACGGTTTGACGTTTTTTCGTCAGGTTTCGGGCGATGGTGTGCAGCGCGTCCATTTCCCACTCCCCTTTCAGACGGCGTTTAAGAATTGATGATGTGTATGTCGCGTTGCGGGAACGGGATGTTGATATTGACTTTGCGGAGGTTTTCGACCACTTGTTCGTTCAAGTCGCATTGCAGCGTCCAGCGGTCTGCTTCGTTTGCCCAAGCCCATAATGTGATTTCGATGGCATTGTCGCCCAAGGCGGTGATGTAGGCGGCGGCCTGCCGCTCTTCGTTTTGAACGCTCAAGGGGTGTTCGACGGCGGCTTTCAACACCGCCTCTTTCGCCACTTTCAAATCGCAGTCGTAATCGACGCCGACTATCACTTGGGCGCGGCACAGCGGCAGGGTGGAACGGTTGACGATGCTGTTGCCCATCACCACGCTGTTGGGCAGCACGACTTCTTCGTTGTCGGTCGTCCGCAAAGAAGTCTGCACCATTTTAATCTCTCGGACATATCCTTCAAAACCGCCGACGCGGATAAAATCGCCGACTTTGAACGGGCGAAACAGGATAATCAGCGCACCGGCGGCAAAATTGGACAGCTGGTCTTTCAAGGACAACGCCACCGCCAAACCCGCGCCGCCGATTAAGGCGGTTACGGATGTTGTGGAAACGCCCAATCTGCCCAATGCGGCAATAATCACCAAAATCAATAAGCCGATATTGGCAACATTACACAAAAAACTAATCAGCGTGGCATCGACCTGCGCGCGCGTCATCGCCGCCCTCATCACGGCGACAATGCGTTTCGCCGCCCATTTTCCGACCAAAAAAATAAGCAGCGCGGCGGCAAGGTTCAGCCCGAACGCCCACGCCTTTTCAGCCAGATGCTCCCAACCGGAAACACTGATCAGGTGTAAAAAATCAAATTGTTTGAAGTCCATTGTTTTCCTCTTAATCGAACATCCGCCCCGTGCGGCGTAATCGGCACAGGTGTAAAAATGCCGTATGAAGCCCTGCGGGGCGGTATGTTTGTTTTATTTCAAAACCGTCCTGATCCAACGGGAAACCCATCCGCGCTGGTTCGCATCAATATCGCGCTGCGCGGGGGCGGTGGTGTGCGTCGGGGCTTGGGCGAAGCGGAACACGTCGGGCAGGCGCGTGTTTTTGACGGCGGGGTAAACCCACATTTCGGACGGAACCGCCTGCTGCACTTCCCGACTTTGCAGCCATTGCACCAGTTTTGCCGCCAGCTTCGGCTGTTTCGCGCCCTTCAAGACCGCCGCGCCTTCGACCTGGCGGAATACGCCGCCTTTTAAAAACAGGTTGCCCGTCGGCGGCTCGCTGTATTTGCCTTTGGAAAAATACACTTCCGCCGCCGGGCTGGCGGCATAACCGACCACCAGCGGATACGCGCCGCCGTTGTGCGAAAAGTCGGTGTAATACGCCTCGCTCCAGCCTTTGGCGACCTTCACGCCGTTCTGCCGCATCTGTGCCCACCATTTGAACGCGCCTTCTTCGCCCAGACCGCTGATGTTCGCCATCAGGAAGCCCAGCCCCGGGGACGACGTGGCGGGGGACGGCACGACCAATAGGTTTTTATATTCGGGGCGGGTCAAATCCTGCAGGGTTTGCGGCAGAGGAAGCTTTTTGCCTTCAAACCATTTTTTGTCGTAATTGATGGACACATAGCCGTAATCGACCGCCAAAGCCGAAGGCAGCCCGACCGCGACGGGGGCGGATTCGGGTTGCGCCGCCGCCAAAATGCCCATTTCCCGCGCCTTGCCGATATTGGCGTTGTCCAAACCGTACACCGCGTCGGCAATCGGGTTGGCGCGGCTCAAAATCAGTTTGTTGAGCATTTCGTTCGCGCCGCCCGCCTGGATAATCGACACCTTCGCATCGTTTGCCCGCTCGAAATGCGCAATCAGCCCTTTGGGCAGGCTGAACGACTTATGCACCGCCAGCCTGACTTCCGTCTGCGCCTGCAGGTATGCCGAAACCGCCAGCAGCGGCAGCAGCCAAATTTTCCGTTTCATTCCGAGTCCTCCTCTATTCGCTGTAAAATAACATTCTAACAAATTTTCACGGTTCAACATGCAAGAAAACCCGACCGTGTGGCTGTTCGACCTCGACAACACGCTGCACAATGCCGATGCCGGCATCTTCACACTCATCAACCGCGCCATGACACGCTATATGGCACGCCGCCTCAAACTCTCCGAATCCGCCGCGTCCGACCTGCGTCAAGACTATTGGCACCGCTACGGCGCAACGCTCGCCGGACTGCAAATCCACCATCCCGAAATCGACATCGCCGAATTTTTGCGCGAAAGCCATCCGATTGACGAGGTTTTGACCCGTCTGCACGGTATGCCGAAAACACAAAACACCCTGAGCCGCCTAAAAGGGCGCAAGGCGGTTTTTTCCAACGGCCCGTCGTTTTACGTCCGCGCCATTGTCGGCGCACTCGGTTTGGAAAACCGTTTCGACGCACTGTTCGGCACAGATGATTTCGGACTGCTGTACAAACCCAATCCGCAAGCGTATCTCAATGTCTGCCGCCTTTTGGACGTACCGCCCGAATGCTGCATTATGGTGGACGACAGCGCGGACAACCTGCATCAGGCAAAAGCATTGGGCATGAAAACCGTCCGGTTCGGCGCAAAAGTGCACGACCTGCCCTTTATCGATGCTTCCGTAAGCGATATGGCGCAACTGGCACAGTATGCAGAAACTTTGTCAGAACACCGCCAAAATCATTACAATACCCGCACAACTCCCGAAAATACGAAAGAATGTTATGCGTAAAACTTTCCTTATCCTGATGACTGCCGCCGCCCTTTTGTCGGGCTGCGCGTGGGAAACTTATCAAGACGGCAACGGCAAGACCGCCGTCCGTCAAAAATATCCCGCCGGCACGCCCGTTTATTACCAAGACGGCAGCTACTCGAAAAATATGAACTACAACCAATACCGCCCCGAACGCCATGCCGTGCTGCCCGACCAAACCGACGGTTCCGAACAAGGCGTACGCGGACAGAACTGGCAAAAGCCCAAATTTCAAAACCGATAAACCCACCCTATGCCGTCTGAAGCCGCTTCAGACGGCATCGCACAGGAAACCGTCATGCCGCAAAACACTTTAAACATCGTTATCCTCGCCGCCGGCAAAGGCACGCGCATGTATTCCAAAATGCCCAAAGTGCTGCACCGCATCGGCGGCAAGCCCATGCTCGGGCGCGTTATCGACACCGCCGCCGCGCTGAATCCGCAAAACATCTGCGTCGTCATCGGGCACGGCAAAGACCAAGTTTTAAACGCTGTCAAACGCGATGTCGTTTGGGTTGAACAAACCGAACAGCTCGGTACCGGCCACGCCGTCAAAACCGCCCTGCCCCACCTTGCCGCCGAAGGCCGCACGCTGGTGTTGTACGGCGACGTTCCCCTGATTGACGTTGAAACCCTCGAAACCCTGCTCGAAGCCGCAGGCAACGAAGTCGGGCTGTTGACCGACGTGCCCGCCGACCCGACAGGCTTGGGGCGCATCATCCGCGACGGCAACGGCAGCGTAACCGCCATTGTCGAAGAAAAAGATGCCGATGCCGCCCAAAAGGCCGTGAAAGAAATCAATACCGGCATTTTGGTTCTGCCTAACGCCAAACTCGAAGCTTGGTTGAACAGCCTTTCCAGCAACAATGCCCAAGGCGAATACTATCTGACCGACCTCATCGCCAAAGCCGTTGCCGACGGCATCAAAGTCCATCCCGTCCGAGTGCGCACCTCCTACCTCGCCGCCGGCGTGAACAACAAACGCCAACTCGCCGAACTCGAACGCATCTTCCAAACTGAACAGGCGCAAGAATTGCTCAAAGCAGGCGTTACCCTGCGCGATCCGGCGCGTTTCGATTCACGAGGTCGTCTGAAACACGGACAAGATGTCGTAATTGATGTGAACTGTATCTTTGAAGGCGAAATCGAGCTCGGCGACAACGTCGAAATCGGCGCAAACTGCGTCATCAAAAACGCCAAAATCGGCGCAAACAGCAAAATCGCCCCCTTCTCCCACCTCGAAAGCTGCGAAGTCGGCGAAAACAACCGAATCGGCCCATACGCCCGCCTGCGTCCGCAAGCCAAACTGGCTGACGATGTCCACGTCGGCAACTTCGTCGAAATCAAAAACGCCGCCATCGGCAAAGGCACCAAAGCCAACCACCTCACCTACATTGGTGATGCCGAAGTCGGCAGCAAAACCAACTTCGGCGCAGGTACGATTATTGCCAACTACGACGGCGTGAACAAACACAAAACCGTCATCGGCGACGAAGTGCGCATCGGTTCAAACTGCGTACTGGTTGCCCCTGTAACACTGGGCAACAAAGTAACCACAGGCGCAGGCAGCACGATTACCCGCAATATCGAAGACAACAAACTCGCCCTCGCCCGCGCCCGCCAAACCGTCATCGAAGGCTGGGTGCGTCCCGAAAAAGACAAGCAATAAAGCCATGCCGTCTGAAGCCGGTTTCAGGTTTCAGACGGTACCCCAAAACAAACATCCGATAAGGACTGCAAACCATGTCATTACCCCCATGCCCACAATGCGCCTCCGAATACACTTATGAAGACGGCAGACAATACATCTGCCCCGAATGCGCCCACGAATGGAATGAAACCGAATCCGCCGCCGACCTTGCGGCTCAAGTGCGCGATGCCAACGGCGCGGCACTGCAAAACGGCGATACCGTCATCCTCATCAAAGACCTCAAGGTAAAAGGCAGCTCGATGGTGATCAAACAAGGTACAAAAGTCAAAGGCATACGCCTGCAGGAAGGCGATCACAACATCGGCTGCAAAATCGACGGCAGCGCGATGAATTTAAAATCCGAATTCGTCAAAAAAGCCTGACCGCCCAAAAACAAGAAACGCCGTCCGAACCCGTTTGGCAAGGTTCGGACGGCGTTTTTTATATGGCGGATTTATACGCCCAGCAGCCCTTGCCCCAAAAAGCCGCCTTTTTCCACGCCGGGCAAGACGAAGAAATAGCCGCCGCCGAAGGGGCTGATGTATTCTTCCAGCGGTTCGCCGTTGAGGAGGTTTTGCACGAAGATGAATCCGTCGGCAAGGTTTGCCTGATAGCAGACGAACACCAGCCCGACATCAAGCTGTCCGCTTGAGGCGAGTCCGCGCGAATAGCTGTAGGCGCGGCGGAAGAGGCGGTGTTTTTTGAGGAATTCGGGATCGCGCGGATTCGCCAGGCGTATATGGCTGTCTTTGGGCGTGATATCACCCTCGGGGTCTTTGGCAAAATCCGGTTGGTCGGCTTCTTTTTTGCCGTCCATCGGCGCACCGCTGTATTTGCGCCGCCCGAAAATGTCGGTTTGCTCTTGAAGCGGCGTCCTGTCCCAAAACTCGACAAAGTGGCGGATAAGGCGGACTGCCTGATAGCTGCCGTTTTTCGCCCACTCCGGTTCGTCGAGGCTGTTGGCGGCCACCCCCGTCCACAAAACCTCGTCGGCAGTTTTGGGGTCGGAAACTTTGGGGTTGCCCGTGCCGTCCCTGAAGCCCAACAGGTTGCGCGCCGCCATCGCGCCGGGTTCGGATTTGGGCTGCCACCCGTCGATACTCCAACGGATAACGGCGGTTTGGACGGTGTGTTTGATGATGTCGCGCAGGGCGGCTTGGCAGGTTTCGGGGGTGAAGGCACAGATTTGCAGGCTCAAATCGCCGTCGCACCAGCTTTTTTGCAGCTTATCGTTGGAGAAGTCGCGCATTTCCTGCAAATGAATCGGTTTTTTGTCTTTGAGTCCGAACCGACCGTCAAACAGGCTGCTGCCCACCCCTACGGTAACGGTCAACCCGTCGGGGTTGAAGGCTTTGCCCAAAATGCCGCTGCCGGCTGGCGGAAGTTTGTCGTCGCCGTCTTGGTATTCGCCGCCTTGGGTGAGAAACTCGATGCGGGCGGTCAGCGTGCGGAACAGGTTTTCCAGCTGCTTGGCACTTTGCGCGGTTACGTCGAAGGCGCACATAATCGAAAACGCCTGCTGCGGCGTAACGATGCCTGCCTGATGTTCGCCGTAGCAGGGATAGGCTTGGGGCGAGTGTTGGCTTTCGGCGGTGCGTTCGGCGGTTTCGCCCTGTTTTTTGCCGCCGAGATAACCTCCGATTGCGCCGACTGCTCCGGCTGCGATCGCGGTTTTAAAAAGAGTGCGCCTGGTCGGTTGTGCGGGTTGGTTTTTGCTCATGGTGTTTCCTTCAATATCCGTGCAGCAGGATGGGTATCCCTGCACGCCGTTTTTCCATTAACCGATAGCGGCAGGTTGAAATCCCGCCCTGCAATATATGGCGGATATAGTGGATTAACAAAAATCAGGACAAGG